>JAJRRJ010000156.1 GCA_024279575.1 Alphaproteobacteria bacterium
CCTCTACTCAATTGGGTATGGAGAAACCAAGCCAATTGAAACAAATGATACAGCGGAAGGTCGGCAGGCCAACCGACGTATCGTCTTCAAAGTTCAAGAATAGAATACGGACAAAAGGGAAATCCTATGTTTATCGATTCCATCGTTTACCTGTTCCAGAATTATTGGTTCATCCTGCTTTTAGCGTCGCTAATCGGGTTCATCGTTGGCTGGAAAAGCTGCACTGCGGCCTCTTGAAGCGCACTGAGTAAGGAGTATTAATTATGAATATCGCCCATATTATTGAAACTGCCCTGATTATTCTTGCAGCCTTTTTAATCGGTGCAATTATCGGTTACATCATTCGCTGCATATTTTTCAAACCCGAAAAGACTGCTGCTGCACCAGTAGCTGCTGCACCAAAGCCAGCCACAACACAACCGGTTGCCACAGCAAAGCCAACAAAGCCGGCAAAACAAACTCCAAAACCTGCTGCAAAACCGGCACCGGCCAAAACCGCTTCCCCTAATGCAGATGAAGACGGCAAGCCCATTCCCCTATCCGAGCCCCGCGGCGGAAAAAAAGACGACCTCAAGCGTATTAAAGGCATCGGTCCTAAAATTGAAAATACGCTAAATGAATTGGGGATCTTCCATTTTGACCAGATTGCAGGCTGGAACGGCAAAACTGTCGGCTGGGTAAACGGCTTCCTCTCTTTCAAGGGGCGTATTCAAAGGGAAAAATGGATTTCCCAGGCAAAGTCCCTGGCCAGCGGAAAAGAGACCGCATTTTCCAAGCGCGTTGACAAAGGCTCTGTCCCAAGCAGTAAGAAATAATTCTTTATAAAAAGAGGGCTTCATTTGTTACTCAGGGATCGCCCCAAAGGCGGTCCCTTTTTGTTAGCTAACACAACGACATCAAACAAAAGTGCCTAACTGATCAAATTCCAGACTGGCCTGAGGTAGTAGATTACTAGGTTTTGTATTTCGCAATCAAAACACTTACCTGCTCTGGACTTAACTGATCAAGCAACTGTACCCCGTAACCATCGGCGCGTGTTGCTCTAATTATGCCGGAAATAACATAGTCCGCCAACTCAATGGATACAGCCTCATTTTTGCGCTCAAGAATATAAGTTGAAGCCGGTCGAAACCGCAAACCACCAGCCGAAACCTCATCAATCACACCATCAATTCTTTGAGAATTATTCATGATCGTCATTGCCCCTATGGCAAAAATATCAAAACGTTCAAACTGCCTCTTATGCGAATTTTTTGTTACATCTCTGCTCAAACGTTGACGCAATGTAGTAGTATCGATCTTGGTAATATCGGTTTCGTGTTGCTCCATGATCATTTATTCCTATTTTCCTATTGCGCCACTGGCCGACTGAGCCGGGTTTTGTGAATTTTGTGGCCTCTGCTTCGAGCCGGAAATTTCAGGGGCATCTTCATTTGCCCACAACCGATCATTCAATCCGGCCAGATCACCCTCTTTCAAATTTGCCTTTAACTCCTGCAACAGGGAATATATATCCTGTTGTTCCTTATTCGGGCGAGTTTCAAACTCCTCATCGCGCTGACGTAATATCTGCAATTGCGTATCCAGCGCCTGAATAGAACCCACCAGATGGCTATCACGGGTTTCAAGTTGATTGGAAAGCGCAATGGTTGCTTCAATGATTTCATCCCGCGCATTCAAATTTGCAGTTGCTGCAACAATACCTTCAAGGGATTTTCTTGACGCATGCGCCAATATACGACCGTTTTGTTGTAATTCGTTGGTTCCGTTCAACAGGTTTTCCAACGCATGGGAATGCTTGAGTGAATTAACCGCCAATTTGTCAATTGCTTCAATTAGTCCAGCCATTTTATCGTTCAACCGCGCATTGGAAGAAACGCTTACTCTGGCAGTGCGCATAATCAATGCCAGCTGACGCGCTTCGCTCAGATTGGAAACCGGGCCCGTTTCAAGCTCTTCCTCTGACGAATCGTTGCCGATTTCTACAATATTGCCAAGCCAGCTTTCAAACTCATTGGTAAAATTTGAAAAACCGCCCCCCGAAAACCGGACCATCAATCCCAATACCAATGATGTAATCAATCCAAACAATGAAGAACTAAACCCGGTTGCCATACCCTGAAGGGGAACCTGAAGGCTGGCCATCAGCCCGGAAACCGCCGCGGTCGGATCATCGCCACTCAAATCAATGCTTCCGATAATCGACCCGATGGAAGATAGGGTAATCATTAGACCAAGAAATGTGCCAATCAAACCCAGCATAACCAGAATACCCGCCACATATTGGGTCATGGATTTTCTGTCATCCAGTCGTGTCTGAACACTCTCCACCAGCGTTGCCATGGTTCCCGGGTCCACACTCAGCTCGCGACCTGCGGACAACTTGTCTGATAAAAGATTAAACGCCTGGGATAAAACCTCGGGTTTTTTGAACACAATTGCCAAATCATTACAGCGATAATGACGCCACAGGGGATCAGTAATTTTCCCGCTTAGCTGGTTTTTCACATCCTGCTGCATTTCCTTAAGTGCTGAAAAGGCAAGTTCCTCATTTTTTAGCTTAATGACCCCGCGAAATACCAGCCAAACGCCAAATCCAAACACGCCAATAATCAAACCATTGAGCATAACATTGGCCATTATTGCTTCAACAACAAACCCGATCTGCCACAAGGAAAGCAATAGTAGAACTAAAAGTGTAATACCCATACTAATCAGGGTTTGACGTAGATTTGCTGACATTTTTTTCGCCCAATTAAAACCTTGCTCTTAATATGTTCAAAAACCCTGCAAACTTCGTTAACAGCTGGGAAACCATATCGCTTCACTGAAAACTATTTTCAATTGCTCAAACCATCGGATTATCGAAGAAATACTTTGACGCTGTTTACATTACTCGTGCCATCGGAATTTTGCGTAGCCGCCACAACAACAACCTCAATTCGACTGCCTTCAATACCACTTCCCAACAGTGCATGTCGCACCGCCAACAACCGGTAATACGCTGTCCGCTTTTCCTGACTGACCGAAACGGATTCTCCATCATAATAGGACATGGCAACAATTTTTTGCTCCCCCTCAGTGACATCGTTCTCCTCAAGAAATTCCAATGCCTGCTGAAGTGAATTCTCATCTAATTCGACTGCGTTTTCTTCATACTTGACAGTCATCACAGCTTGTGCCGTTTCAACTTGAGATCGCAGATTTGTTGATGCAACATTCCTGTCCACGCGCGGCACAACAATTTCAATTTCCTCAACCGGTACCTGCGCCTGCACTTGCATAGTTATGCCATCATCACTGACGCTGGTTGGGTCTGTTTGATCCTTAAGTTCAGAAATTTCCTGTTCTTTTTCCTCAATTTCTTCGCTCTGCTGAGTAACAACCTTTTCGGTTTCCTCCAGCTGCTGTTCCCGTTGCTCCAGAGTTTCGACCTGTTCAACAACCACCTCTTGCAATTTGACTATTTCCTGCTGCAAACTTGCCATCTGGATTTCAGATGCACGCTCCTCCAATATCTCGCCTTCCGGGCTGATTTGTTGGGAAATCACGACAATCACCACCACAAGAAGAATCAGCAAAAATGTAACCACCATTACGATTGTGGACAGCGCATCCACAAATCCGGGCCAGTGATTATCCTCCTGTTCAGCGCGCCTCGCCATGACCTGTCAACTCGCCTTTTGCAGGGTTGCGAGCACCTGGCTCTTTGGACCATCAGCAACTATTCTGCCATTTTCCATAAGAATAATCCTGTCCACCAAAGACAGCATTTGTGTGCGGTGGGTAGCTAATATCAGTGTGCGCCCCTCAATAAAGGAAGGCATGGCAGCAATCAAAGCGCCTTCGGTAGTATTATCCATTGCAGAGGTGGGTTCATCCAGAATAACCACACTTGGATCCCGCAAAAATGCCCGCGCCAGGCCAACCTGCTGACGCTCGCCCCCGGACAAAGCCTCACCACGCGGTCCCACATTCAAACTATACCCCTCCGGGTGATCTTTCGCCAAAGCAGCAACCCCCGAAACACGCACCGCTTGCTCAAACATTTTGGGATCAACATCACTTAAACCCAGGCATATATTTGCACGAAGACTGTCCTGCATCAGAACTGTATCTTGAGACATGAGGCCAATGGAGCGCCTGAGAAATTGGGGCGACATTTGCAGTGAATTAAGCCCGTCAAGTAACAATGTTCCCTCATCAGGATCAAAAAACCGCGGAATAAGTTTCAGTAAAGTCGATTTTCCACACCCGTTCCGCCCGATTAAACCCACCCGTTCTCCGGGTTTTATTTCCAGATTGATATCGCTAAGGCTTTGAGATGCGGCGCCCTCATAGCTAAAGGAAACATTGCTGAATCTGATGGCACCCTGAAAACGCTGATGCCTGCTGCCCACCTCATCGCCGCCCTTTTCATCCGCCTGGTCAATCACCCCGAAAAAGGTTCTTAATGCACCACCCATATTTCTGAGCTGCCCAACCTGTGACACAACCTGGCTGACAGGGGACAAAATCCGACCCACCAACAAAACAGAAGCTGCCAGATTGCCCAAAGTCATAGCACCGGCATTGATTTGAATTGCACCAATGACGATAGTAAACGCCACAATCAGTTGCGTAATCACCAATGCGGTTTGTGCTGAAAGTGCCGCGGATTGTCGCGCCCGGTTCATTTGATAGGCTGTCTCATCCGCCCTGTTTTCCCAACGGTTCAGCAGCTCCTGTTCTGCACAAACACCCTTGATTGTAGAAAGCATCGTAGATGTCGCAACAGTTTCATCCTGTAACTTCAACCTTAACTCATGCGCCCTTCCCGCTGCCTTTCGCGCCCGCATGGATCCAACTACGTTGATAATTACAATAATCAAAATGCCAACAATCGGGGCAAAAACAACAGGTCCACTCAAATAGCCAACTAAAGACAGCATGATGATGACAAACGGTAGATCCGCCAACAAACCGGCAAACAATGAGGGCATTGAAAGCGCCACATGATCCACCTCGCTAAGAAGCGCGGAAACCCCTGAGGAGGATTTTTGACTTTTAGCCAGGGGCGCGCATAGCAGTTTTCGATAAAACAGGGTTTGCAGTCTCAACCCCGTGCTGGCACCAATGGACTCAAGCAGATTTATCCGCGTCGCACGCAACCCGATATCAATCAGAAAGACCAATACCACGCCTATGGTAAGCGCCGCCAGCGTTTCAAACGCCCCATGGGGAATAACCCGGTCGTACACAATTGTGATAAACAAAGGTAAGGCAATTAGAATGAGGTTACTTAAACCAGCCGCCGCCCAGAGCTGAACAAGTTCACCTCTGCGGTTCTTGAACACCAGCCCCGCAAAACGTTTTAATAATTCAACCGGATGGGCCTCATAATTTGACACCTCTTCCCTATTTAGAGGCTTGTCGTCCCGCCGAAGCCGTTTTACCCCGATCCATGTGCCACTGGCCTGCTTAATCAAATCCTTTTGATCAACTGCAATTTTCCCGGTGGCCGTTTGACATATCCATTTGCCAGCAGCATTTTTCCCCAATACTCCAACACTTCTCTGATCCTTTAGTACACAGACAAAAGGTGTTGCAGCCCGTTTCAATTTTCGCGCCGAACCATGTTTCAAAACGAGATCCGCACCAAGTTCACGCCCCAGAAGCGCCAGATTTGCTTCGCTTGGATTTGCTCCATAATGAGCTTCAAGTATCTTTGCACTTGCCGCTTTGTCCCCGGACAATGGCGCGCAGATATTTCTCAGGATAGTAACAACAGATGTACCGATCAGTTGTGTTGTGACAGGTTGGACTTTTTCTTGCTTACCCTGATCTGAACTGCCATCAAATTCCCCGCGCAACCGACGGTCCAGATCGCGCGCATGTAAAACCAGGGGTGGCTCAACCCCCCGCTCACTATCATCGTCAGATATGTTTGTTTTATTCAGCCATTTATTCATCGATATAAAAACAAGCCCTTCTAGGCATTTTCCTCCATCCTAATTAAGCAAGTCCCTTAAACAATTGGTTAACCTTAACTGCTAGTAAACAATCGATCTGTTAGGCTCCTTTGAGGGATAAAAGTAAAACCAGATGAGTATTTCCACACCACAAAATAACGCCGGTGATATTAATTCACGCGAAGCGGGGGGCATTTTTCCCCGACAGGTGGACTCCATTGGCCAATCCGCAAATGCGATGTTTATCGGGGTGGTCGTAGTTGGATTCATCGCATTTTTCACATGGGCGTCGCTGACCTCCATTGACAAGGTCACCCGTGCAAGCGGGCGCGTTATACCCATTGAGCAAAACCAGAACATTCAACACATGGAGGGAGGAATTATTTCCCAGATTCTGGTACAGGAAGGCGAACAGGTTGAAGCAGGTGACATTCTGGTCAAGGTGGAAAACAGTTTCAACCTTGCAGAGCTAGAACAGATAAAACTTGAACTTCTGGCACAAAGAGTTCGCATGGCCCGGCTGGATGCCGAGGCAAAAGGTCTGAGCAATTTTACTTTGGGAAACATGGTACCCCAACCAGGCATTGATCTGATCAATTCAGAAACACAGATTTTTAACCGTCGCAAGGCCAATTTAAACGAGCAGTTGTTGATTGTAACGGATCAGGCGCGCCAGCAGAGCCTTGGGTTGTCTGAACGCGAAACCCGCCTGATTAATAAGCAGCGCGAATACGAATTGATGGAACAGACTGTGCAAAGCGTACGCGGCCTTGTTCAATCGGGGGCCGCGTCGCGCAATTCACTCCTTGATCGGGAAACCCAGTTGCAAAAAATCCAAACCCAATTGAACGATCTGGAATATCAAATCCCTCAATTCCAATCCGGGCTAAGCGAATTCCTTCGCCGCCGCACCGAAATTGAACTGGAATTTCGCTCCCAGGCTGAAAACGGTCGCGCCGAAGCGCAAAACACCATTGCCAAACTTGAAGAAGCCATATCAGCAATGCTTGACCGGTCCCGACGCACCAATGTTGTCGCGCCGATCTCGGGACGAATAAACCGCTTGCTGGTTTCAACACTTGGCGGCGTTGTTCAACCCGGACAAACTCTGGCCCAGATTGTGCCTGCCAACCAATCAATCGCCATTGAAGCTAAAGTCTTTCCCAAAAACCGCGCCGACATTTATCCAGGCCTCAATGCCATCATAAAAATATCAGCATACGATTATTCAATTTATGGTGCCCTTGAAGGAACCATAGTTGAAATTTCACCCGACGCCCTAAAAGATGAAAACGGCCAACCCTATTTCAGAGTACGTATCGAGGCGGACGCACAATCCCTGGGACCAAATGAACCTGTGGTTCCCGGCATGCTGGCTGAGGTCAATGTTTTGACCGGCTCCAATACCGTGCTGGACTTTATTCTTCAGCCCATCCGGCGCATTAAGGAAAATGCCTTCCGGCAATAACTGAGTTCAAACACCCTGGTGATAGGATTAACCTGTCCACTGTTCAGTTTAACCTAACTCACATTTTCAATAAGCGTTGCCATCAGTGTGGTTTGAGTTGCATCAGTCCAGATTGAGTGGGTTGTTGTTGCACCTGAAACAACACTTGAAACATTAGCTGGAATTGCAAAGGCCAAACTGTCCCCCGCATCAAGTTCAAGTGTCAAACTATTGCTTCCATCCGTCATTCCCTGAACATCAGCTCCGCTCAAAACCAGATCAGCGTCAACCCCGACGCCTGTGAAATCAATAATTTCTACATTGCTCAAAACAGAAACCAGATTAGCTTCATCATCAACCGTGCCAGCACCTGAAAGAGTAACGGTATCAGTATCAGCACCACCATCAACACTAAAGCCGCCCAGATTAAGTGCCGGAGCATCAACCAGGAAATTGTCGTTGCCCGCTCCACCGCTCAGAGTATCCGCACCGGCACCCCCCGATATGGTGTCATTGCCAGCACCCCCCTCAAGGGTTTCTGCCGCCCCGGTTCCGTTTAGCGTATCGGCAAAAGCCGATCCGATCACATGTTCAATGGAGTTGAGCGTATCCCCGGCAGCATCACCGCCAGAGGAAGCCGAACCATCAAGATTGACGCTAATGCCAGAACCCGATGTGGAATAATCCGCTGTATCGGTACCGCTTCCCCCCTCAAGGGAATCTGCGCCCGCGCCCCCGATCAATATGTCATTATTCGCGCCACCGCTCAGAGTATCCGCACCGGCCCCCCCCGATATGGTGTCATTGCCAGCACCCCCCTCAAGGGTTTCTGCCGCCCCGGTTCCGTTTAGCGTATCGGCAAAAGCCGATCCGATTACATGTTCAATGGAGTTGAGCGTATCCCCGGCAGCATCACCACCAGAGGAAGTCGAACCATCAAGATTAACCGTCACGCCAGCTGATGAACCTGAATAATCAGCTGTATCAATGCCCCCGCCACCATTCAGTACATCACTATTCAAACCACCAGTGAGTATATCATTATCAGCGCCACCATTCAGAATATCGTTTCCAGCGCCCCCGATTAGCGTATCATTGCCAGTCCCGCCATTTAAGACATCATTGCCGCCAGCCGCATCCAACATATCATCGCCAGAACCTCCATCCATGGTTTCATCACCATTGAGACCCACAATTGTATCGGCAAAATCTGACCCGATTACATGTTCAATGGAGTTGAGCGTATCCCCGGCAGCATCACCACCAGAGGAAGTCGAACCATCAAGATTAACCGTCACGCCAGCTGATGAACCTGAATAATCCGCCGTATCAGTACCAGCGCCCCCATCAAGGGAATCTGCTCCCGCGCCCCCGATCAATATGTCATTATTCGCGCCACCGCTCAGAGTGTCAGCACCCCCCGCCCCGGTTAGAGTATCCGCTCCCGCTCCGCCGCTCAGAATATTGGCGCCGCCATCGCCGGTCAGCGTATCCGCTCCACTGCCTCCGGTAATGTTTTCAAAACCCGAGATTGTATCTCCGGCAGCATCGCCACCGGCCGTGGAACCGGTTCCAAGATTAATGGTGACACCGGTTACATCTCCGGCATAGCTCAACGTGTCTATATCAGCACCACCGCTCAGAGTATCCGCACCGGCACCCCCCGATATGGTGTCATTGCCAGCGCCCCCCTCAAGGGTTTCAGCCGTCCCGGTTCCGTTTAGCGTATCGGCAAAAGCCGATCCGATTACATGTTCAATGGAGTTGAGCGTATCCCCGGCAGCATCACCACCAGAGG
>JAJRRJ010000006.1 GCA_024279575.1 Alphaproteobacteria bacterium
CTGTGGGCAATAATTTGATCAAATAGTATAATGAGGCACTGTTTTGTATCAAGATTATAAGTATCTGTTTGCTGGAATAGCATATTTGCCTGTTCCCACAATGCATTTGCAGAAGAAACTGCCTGCCGGTTACAGGGAATTCCTATAGCTGCGGTTTTAATATTTTGCGCAATCCATTCCATGATCATTTCTCGGGCAAAACTATTAGCCATTGTATTTTTCTTGTCGGCCAAACCTTCCGCCAGTTTCAGCAGCCTATCCCCGTCATGCCCTATCGGTGACTTGAGCCAGTTTTCAAGCGATACCAACAAGTCGTTTTGCCCCATAATCAGTGCTTGAAAAGCGCGACGTGGTCTGCCCCCGGCAAGACAAACTGCTTCATCCAATTCCTTGCTATCAAGATTGGTGCCAAGCAAAACCTGCTTTACCTGCTCGTCGCTCAGTGTACGCATGGCATGGGCCTGACACCGCGAGCGAATTGTGGGCAGCAGCCGACCCGGACGGTGTGAAACCAAAACAATATGGGTTTGAGAGGGAGGTTCCTCTAAAGTCTTCAACAGAGCATTTGCCGCATTGCGGTTACAATCGTCCATGGCATCCACAATCAGGAAACGGTGTCCTGCTCTGCCCCGGGTTTGCTGCAAATGGCGCAAAGTTTTTCGCACGTCATCCACTCGGATTTCAGCATAGAACCCAGTGCCACTGTCTCGCGGTTGGCGCTGCAAAGTGTATAGGTTTGGATGTACTCCCTGCCCCACTTGTTCGACAACGCGCGCGCGTGGCTCATCGCCCGTCTTTGTCAAAACATCGATTGCCAGTTGATAGGCAAGAGTTGCCTTGCCAATGCCCTTTGGGCCGTGCACTAAAATGCCGCCGGGTAACCGGTTGTCGTTAAGTTGCCTGATCAGCAGATCAAAACATCGCTCGTGCCCAATAAGTCTGGCGCTACGAAACGGCGGTAATACCCCTTCAAGTTCATCTGCAAGTTCAATAGTTGAGACATCACTCATTTGGAAGAAACAGACTTGAGCTCACTAAACTGCCCCTGCACGATTTCCCAGATTTGAGCGGCAATTTCATTTTCGTCACCATCGGCTTGCACCACATGGCAGCGTACCGGGTTATCATTTGCAATACTGATAAATGCTTCGCGCAATTCCTGATGCCATTTCAGGTCTTCGCGTTCAAACCGGTCACTATTCACAGGGATACCGGTTTCCGTTGCCCTTTGTTCACCCCGCTCAAACGCAATTTTTGGATCCATATCCATAACAATTGTCAGTTCAGGAGCATACCCATCCAGAGCAAGCTCTTCAATTGCATCAATCAGTTTGGTTTGAACACCACCGGTTAGCCCTTGATAAGCCCTGGTTGAATCGTGAAACCGATCAGAAATGACCCACTTCCCGGCATTCAAACTAGGCGCAATTAACTGCGTTACATGGTCCAGTCGCGCAGCTGCGAATAACACGGCCTCTGCCCCGGCGCCCCATGCTTCACAATGGCCACGCAAAATGAACGAGCGAATAGCTTCCGCTTTCGGGGTGCCCCCGGGTTCACGCGTGCGCACGCTGTCTATGCCCACCTGAGTGAGATGGTTCAACAAGTGCTTGACCTGTGTAGATTTACCTACCCCCTCACCGCCTTCAAAGGTTATAAATCGGGAGTCATTGAGGGGAGTTTGAGACATAAAAATGCGGGCCTTTATCGTGTCTGACTATCAGAGCCAACCAAGGGTTAGCTCTTTTAAGGCATCAATTGCCTTTCGAACAATTGAACCGTCTTCAATTGTTTCGCCGGCATAAAGTGGAGCCGTTTGAATCAGTTGTTCATTACAATATACGCGCAGTTCAGCGATTTTGTCCCCTTCAATCACCGGTGGTCGGATTGGGGCCTGATAAACAATATTTGCGCTTAAACAACGTCGCCCGCCACGGGGCAGATAAAGCTCAAGTTCCCCATCAGCGACCAGTGCAACATTTGGTTTTTCGCCCCCATAAATATTGGCATAGCCAACAGCTTCATTGGCTGCAAACGCTGGAATTTGTTCGAATGCCCGCGCCCCCCAGGTGATAAGCTTGCGCGCCTCTTCCGCCCTCTCACGCATCGTATCAAATCCGTGCAAAACGGCAATTAATCGTCGGCCACCTTCGGTGGTTGAAATAACAATCCCGTATCCGGCAGCCTCTGTGTGTCCGGTTTTTAACCCATCAACACCAATACCATCATCCAACAAAACATTGCGGTTATTTTGTTTGATCCTGTTCCACTCAAAGCTGGGTTCGGCAAATATTGGATAAAATTCAGGATACGTTTTCACGATGAAACGCCCCAGCAAAGCCATATCCCTGGCAGTCGTACGCATAAGCGGATCCGGCAGTCCCGTAGAGTTGGTAAAGTTGGATGCCGTCAATCCAATGTCCTCGGCCATTTCATTCATGATCAATGCAAAAGTGTCTTCAGATCCTGCAATACCCTCTGCAAGCGCGATACTTGCATCATTACCGGATTGAATAATCACAGAACGAAGCAGGTTTTCTACAGATACCTTTGAGTTGAGTTCGGCAAACATTGTTGAGCCGCCAGAACTGGCTCCCCCTTCTCGCCATGCTTTTTCGGAGATAAAAAATTCATCTGAAAGCGATAGGCGTCCGGTTGCAAGATAATCAAACACAACGGCAAGCGTCATCAGTTTGGCCATACTTGCCGGTTCCATCGGCGTGTCAGCCGCACTTTGAAAAAGCACCGTCCCCGATCCACTATCCATCAGAATGGCAAAACGCGCTTTAGTGGAAAAATCCAACTGCGCCATAGACGTGCCCATGCCAAAGATTGACAGACAGACAAAAGAAACAACAATTAAAAATATTTTATGCACCAACACCGCCAAATTTTTTGATATGCAAATTCAGTTAAAGAAACCACATTACGTGGTTACATCACCAACCTCTATACTTATGCAAATTCATGACCGCAATAAGATATACGGGTTTTATCAAATCCGGCCCAAATTAAATGTTCAATGCATCGCGCAAAGCCAATATATCTCCAAAAGCCACACCCGGCTTCAATTCAGAGATCAGGAGCTGAATTGTGTTCCCGCCGGTTCCGTTTTGCAGTGCACGAATATCCACCGCTGCCAATAGCGCAAATTGACGGGCAATCTCATATGTCAGTTCGGAACCGGGGAAAACACCAAGGTCGTAGGAGCCGGTAAATATGTCCGACTCAACGGAGGCTTTCCAGTTGGCCAGTGCCATATCCCGCTCTGCAACAGCATTTGCCGCTGCATGGGCATCAGAGACAATCTGACCGGCCTGATCTCCCCCCGCATAGGAAAAAAGACTGGCAAAGGCCCCCAAAAGCCCCCCGCTTTGTCGGCTGATTATGCTGGGTTGACGAACAGAACCGGGGCGTGATGTGGGCACCACGCCATCAAGGCCACCCGGGGCATTGATGCTGGCAACCAGATAGGAGGTATCGTCCCCCTCAACCGGTGCGCGCCCAAGATAAGTCACACGCACTTGTGTAGTTCCCGCATTGATAAATCCCAAAACCTCGGCAGTGCGCCGGGAGAGATCAATAATGCGGTTATTTGAAAACGGTCCGCGATCGTTAATTCTCACTACCACCGAACGCCCATTGCTGATATTTTTTACCCGCACATAGGAAGGTAACGGCAATGTAGGGTGCGCGCCGGACAAATGAAATTGGTCAAAAACTTCGCCATTAGCGGTCAATCGCCCATGGAAATTGGGACCATACCACGAGGCGGTTCCGGTTTTATCATATGAAGGATTTTCGCTTGGCGTATACCAGCGCCCGGCAACCTTGTATGGCTGCCCAACCATATACCTGCCCCCACCCTTTGGAACATCAAGCGAGGAAGTCACGCGCGGAGACGCCGCAACCCCAAATGCTGAAACAGAAAATTTTGAGACATTGTTGATGATAGAATTGTTGCCTGAATTTCGGGCGACTGAGTCTGATGTGGGTCCTGAACAGGCAGCCCCCAACAAAGAAATGCCGACAACTACAGCCCCGCGCATGAAGCTGGGAACGGATATCGCGCGTCCGCAAAAAGTTAGTTTCAGCATATTTTCCTCAATTTGTTGCTGATAGCTTAACCTAAAAAAATCCATGTCGGTGGAACCTCTACTTCCATGGTTGAGCGAATATTAACGCAACCACCCCAATAATAGGCACGCAAGATTTTGCGGCGCCTCAAATCACTATCTTCAGAGAAACCAGTCGCTGAAAAATACAAATACTAAGGAAAGTTGCCCAGATGTTTCTTTGTTGCTTGCCACACCCGCACCAATCACATAAAGATATCTTTATATCCCCCGAGGCAACCTGACCTTTGAACCAGAAAGACAAAACAGACACATGTCAAAACTAACTCAACTGCTTGAAGAAAAAGATTTTTTACTGGCAGATGGTGCCACAGGTACTAATCTGTTTGATTTGGGACTGGAAGCAGGAATGGCCCCGGATGTTTGGAATCTGGACCTGCCGCAAAATATCACAGCTCTACATAAGTCGTTTCTGGATGCAGGCTCTGACATTTTGGTCACCAATAGTTTTGGTGCATCGTCACGTCGGCTCAAATTGCATGACATGCAGGACCGTGTGGCTGAAATTAATGCGCGCGCAGCGCAAATTGCGGCAGAATCTGCGGCAAATATTGGGCGCCCGGTGGTAATTGCGGGATCAGTTGGCCCGACCGGCGACCTGTTTGCGCCACTTGGGGAGTTAACTTACGAACAGGCAGTTGAAGTTTTTATCGAGCAAATTGAAGGCCTTAAACAGGGCGGTGCAGATGTGGCTTGGATAGAAACCATGTCAGCACCCGAAGAAATTGCAGCTGCCGTGGAAGCTGCGGTCACAGTGGGATTGCCCTACACCGTCACGGTGAGTTTTGATACTGCGGGGCGTTCAATGATGGGATTAACCCCTGGTGATTTTGGCACCACAATGGGCAAAAACGCCACTCCCCCTGAAGCCATGGGGTCAAATTGTGGTGTTGGTGCATCTGACCTGTTGTTTGCTTTACTCGCTTTAACAGATAGCGCAGGTGACATACCGGTAATTGCCAAAGCCAATGCCGGAATCCCCCACATTAAAGGCGACAGCGTTGTATATTCAGGTACGCCCGATTTAATGGAAACCTATGCCTGCCTTGCAATTGATGTGGGCGCGCGCATCATCGGCGGATGTTGTGGCAATCGTCCCGAACATGTTGCCCGTATGCGCAAAGCCCTGGATTCCCACGTCAAAGGCGAAAAACCAACCCGGGCTGAGTTGGAAGAAAAACTGGGTGCTCTGGTCTCCCCCCCAGCCACAAAAGTAAAATCTGAAGGCGGGCGCCGCCGCCGCCGCGCAGCAAACTAGTTTTTACAACTGAATGGTTTTGTTCAGACAATTCATAGTATTCTCTTGTCATTAAAATCAAACCGGAGACACCAATGTCTGACGACGAACTGAATTTATCAGAGCTCGATGATACCGAACTTTCAGAACAGATGCAGGATGATCTGTATGACGGGCTGAAGGAAGAGGTTTGCGAAGGCGTGAATATTTTACTTCAACGCAAGTGGCAACCATACGACATTTTGACCAAAGTACTGGTTCAGGGCATGAAAGCGGTTGGCGATGATTTTCGTGACGGCATTTTATTTGTGCCTGAAGTTTTGCTTGCTGCCGGTGCCATGAAAGGCGGCATGGGAATATTGCGCCCATTATTGATTGAAACCGGCGCGCCAAAATTGGGGAAAATGGTTGTCGGCACGGTAAAGGGCGACATTCATGACATAGGAAAAAACCTTGTGGGCATGATGATGGAAGGTGCAGGATTTGAGGTGATCGACCTGGGTATAAACACTGACGCAGACCAGTTCCTTGCCGCAATTGATGAACATAAACCAGATATTTTAGGCATGTCAGCCCTGCTCACAACCACCATGACCTATATGAAAGTCGTCATTGAGACCCTTAAGGAAAAAGGAATACGCGACCAGTTGGTGGTGATAGTTGGCGGCGCGCCCCTCAACGAAGAGTTCGGCGATGCCATTGGTGCAGACGCCTATTGCAAGGACGCAGCGGTAGCCGTAGAAACTGCAAAGCGCCTGCTGACCCAACGGAGTGCCTGAGTGAACATCAAAGCCAACATCTCTGGCGGAAATGCGCGCAATACCCCGCACCTCCCCGCACGATTGGGGATTGTGGCATGTGGCGCTTTGGCCCGTGAGATTGAGCAGATCATCAAAGCCAACAAACTGGGTTATGTTCTGGTGAAGTATCTCCCGGCCAATTTGCATAACTCTCCTCAGGATATCCCTAACGCAGTTGATAATACCCTGTCGGCCATTTCCACTCAATGCACCTCTCTTCTGGTGGGATACGGGGATTGCGGGACTGCGGGAGAACTTGATAAAGTGCTTAAAAAACACGGCGCAACCCGTTTGAAAGGCTCACATTGTTATGAGTTTTTTGCACAATCAACTGTGTTTGAAAAGTTACACGACGCGGAGCCGGGTACATTTTACCTCACCGATTATCTGACCCGTCAATTTGATACGCTGGTTTATAAACCACTTGGTCTTGATCGCCATCCCCAGTTGCGTGATGAGTATTTTTCAAACTATACCCGTTTACTTTATTTGGCTCAAACCCAAGACCCGGCACTCGACCAAAAGGCACCAGATGCGGCCAGGCGACTTGGCTTGCGCTACGAACGATTGCAAACCGGATATGGCGCGCTGGAGCCAACCATTCAATCATGCGCCCGCGATTGCGAGAAAGTATCATCATGAGCAAAGCAACCATCATATACTGGCGCGACATCCCCACCCAAATTGTTGTTGGGCGTGGCCGAAAAGCCATCAAGCACCAGCTCAGTGATCGCTTTATGGTTGCCGTTGATAAAGCAGCTATGACAGCGGGAAAAGTTGATACGGATTCCTATCTGGCCGATTGGAGAAAAGCGCCCCACAAACTTGAAACTGAAAACATAGACATCGCAATAAAGCAGCTGGCGGTAGAACTGGAAGCCCAATATCCCACTTCCCGCCTGGCAGACATTGCTCGCAACGGCGGCCATGAAGCCCCATAAAAAAGCCAACAATAATCCCAACACCCTGTTTTTTTTACAATCGGAGCCTATCCCATGACCCGTACTGTCCTCTCCTCCCCAACCAAAGAAGTCATTATTGGGTTTGATCAACCTTTTTGTGTCATTGGTGAACGCATTAATCCCACCGGACGCAAACTATTGGCGGCGGAAATGAAAGAAGGCAATTATTCACGGGTTGAAGCGGACGCGCTGGCCCAGGTCGCCGCCGGAGCAACAGTGCTTGATATCAACGCCGGGATACCTTTGGCTGATGAGCCAAAAATTCTCGCTGACTGCATAAAGCTGGTACAATCGATCACCGATGTCCCCCTGTCCATTGACAGTTCAATTATTGATGCGCTGGAAGCCGGTCTTTCCGTTTATCAGGGCAAGGCTCTGGTCAATTCGGTCACCGGAGAAGACGAAAGCCTTGAGCGTGTTCTTCCGTTGATCAAAAAATACGGTGCCGCCGTGGTTGCTATTTCCAACGACGAAACCGGCATTTCCACGGATCCCGACGTGCGTTTTCAGGTGGCCAAAAAAATTGTAGAACGCGCCGCAGACTATGGAATTCCGCGAGAGGATGTGGTGGTGGACCCATTGGTCATGCCCGTTGGCGCCATGAATGACGCAGGGGTACAGGTCTTTACTTTGGTGCGCCGGTTGCGCGAAGAACTCAAAGTCAACACAACCTGCGGCGCCTCAAATGTGGGCTTTGGTGTGCCAAACCGCCATGCCCTCACCGGGCATTTCATTTCAATGGCTGCCGCCATGGGCATGACATCAGCCATTATGAGCCCGCTACATGAAGAGCAAATGATCGCAGTTCAGGCTGCCAACGTACTCAACGGCCATGACCCGGACTGTGCCAACTGGCTGGCTAAAAATCGTCCCCCCGTTGCCGAAGGCGAAGAAACATCTGGTCGTCGGCGTGGCGGCAGACGCCGCAACAGAAGCTGAAAAAACAATGTCTGGCGAAAAAACCGCAAAGGTAATATTCCAACCCTCAGGTAAAAGCGGCCACTTTGAGCA
>JAJRRJ010000157.1 GCA_024279575.1 Alphaproteobacteria bacterium
CAGGCCCTTGCTGCAGCCCGCGCCGGGGCTAGCGTAAAAATGATAGGTGCTGTTGGAAGCGATAATTTTGTCAAAAAAGCGCTTAAAGATTTACGCGCGGCAAATATCGATTTAACCTGCGTTCGGGCTGTCCCCGGGCCCACTGGCATCGCCATAATTCTTGTGGATGAAAGGGGAGAAAATGTCATTGTAATCGTGGCGGGCGCCAATGGAGAAGTCAGCGAAAAAGATGCACTCACAGCAGTTGAAAAAATGTCAAAGGATGATATTTTGGTGATGGTGCAGGAAGTGCCTGCAAAAACCCTTAGGGCCGCGCTTTTAGCAGCAAAAACCAAGGGTATCATGACATTGCTCAACATCGCGCCGGTTAGCCCTCAAACCCGTGATCTGGCAGTGCTGGCAGACGTCGTCATTGCGAATGAAACCGAGTTTTATGCCCTGTCTGACCACGATCCGGACAAACTGGATATGGAACAAGTGGCGGCTAGGTGGGCGCGGGAAAACAACAAAATTCTTATTATTACACTTGGGAAAAAAGGGGCAATCGGGTTTACCCCCACAACACAATTCAAAGTGAATGCGCTTGATATTGTGCCGATTGATACTGTTGGCGCGGGGGACACGTTTTGTGGCTACCTCGCTGCTGGTCTTGCCCAAGGCTACTCATTGGAAAAGGCTCTGCAAAGTGCGACCATCGCAGGCTCACTTGCTTGCCTGAGCCCAGGTGCTCAACCCGCCATTCCTTTTGCCAACGATGTATTAGGGGCGCTAAACTCTTGAAACTGGCCACAGATCGCCCATATATCACAGAAGAATAAAGAAGAATAAATTCTGGTGCTGTCTTACGGGCCGGAAATTCTTGACCGGTTGCTTTGATAAAAGGACATAAAAATGACGCGCGTTTCTTTGCTATCTGCCCCTTTCATGCTTGGATTTGAAAGTTTTGAGCAGCGCATTGATCGCATGGCCAAAGCAAGCGATGGCTATCCCCCCTATAATATCGAGCGTCTGGCAGACGCTGAAGGGGTTGAAATTTATCAGATTGCCATTGCAGTTGCAGGATTTTCGCAAAGCGATCTGGAAATTACATCTGAAGACAATCAGTTGCAGGTTTGCGGGTGTATCAAACAGGCCGGGGAGCGCGAATTTTTGCACCGCGGTATTGCAACCCGCCAATTCAAACGTTCATTTTTGCTCGCTGATGGCATGCATGTTGTTGGCGCTCACCTGCGTGATGGCATGTTGATGATTGATGTGGAACGCCCAAAAGCGGCCAAAGTTAAACGCACCATTGAAATCAACGTTCATTCAAAAAGTAACGGGAGTATTCCCAACGCCCCTGCCGGGAAAAATTAGGAGGCAATACACAGATGGCAATACAATCTAAAACTGCCCCAGGTAACAAAGGGCACGAAGCAAAAACCAAAACCATTGCTTCAAATATCACGCCTCATGAAGGTCACCCTTTGCGCTCAATAAGTGAAGAGGATTTTGTTGATCTGGGGGTGGGCCATGTGGTGTTTGTACGCTCTATTTCGGCAGGAAACTTAAAAACATTTGTGCCTGAAGCCCAGTCCATGCCCGCAGATGTGCAATTTCAAATGATTGTCGCTGCCAATGGAGCCCCGGTTCTGATTGCAGACAATCGCGAAGCAATTGAGGACTGGTTTGAGCAAAATTCTGTTCGCAGCGTGCTACGCCACTAAGGCACGTCTCTGATTCAATAGTGTTCGCTCAGGCAGCTGCGCTGTCTTCCAGGGGTGCAGTCAAGAGACCATAAAGATCACCACATTCGCGGGTGTGGCGCAATTGTTCCACCAGAGAATCAGTGCGTAACAGACGCGCCACCCGGGCCAACGCCTTTAGATGATCAGCCCCAGACCCTTCAGGGGCTAAAAGCATCATCACCAGATCCACCGGCTGATCATCAACGGATTCAAATTCAATCGGGCAGTCCAGACGCACAAAAACCGCCAGCACCTTTTCAAGTCCAGGCATTTTTCCATGGGGAATGGCAATTCCGTTCCCCAGACCCGTTGAGCCCAGTTTTTCCCGGTTCATAAGGGTTTCAAAAACATCCTGGGGGGCAAGGTTTACCGCTTCACCAGCCTTTTGTGACAGCAATTGCAGCAACTGACGTTTGGAGGATACCTTTGCACAGGCAACAATGCAGTCTTTCAACAAAATATCAGCGAGTTCCATGAATGGTCTCTCAATTGGCATGTCAAATTCAAGTTTATTCCGGCGGAATTCCCTTAGGGGAGTTCTGGATCAATCCAGATGATATTTCCATCGGCCCGGCGATAAACCACATTCATGCCCCCATGTCCAGCGTGGAGAAACACCTGAACATCAGATTGGGATAAATCCAGCTCCATAACAGCTTCACCCACACTCATACGCAATAAGGAGGACGCGCTTTGGGCAATAATTGGAGGATTAAAGTCTTCGGCCACCTCTTCGTGGGTGTCCGGCGAATCAAGAACATATGATTGCGCCATGATTTCAGCCATGGACGCTCCCTTTTTGCGCCGGCTTTTGAGTTTACGTTTGTAACGCCGGAGGCGCTTTTCGATATGGTCGGCGGTAATCTGGAAAGAGGAAACCGCGTCCCCTGCCTGAGCGTGAGCGCGTAAAACCGCACCTGTATCAAGGTGCAAAACCAGCTCGGAATGATTGCCTGACCCTTCATGTTCAAAAGTCAGGTGTCCCTCATAGCCTCCGTCAAAATACTTGGAAATTACAGAGTCGATGCGCGATTGCGCTGTGGTTCTTAGTGCTTCGCCCACATCCATATTTTTTCCCGAAACGCGTAATGTCATTGAAGTTCGCCTCCCAGTGGTAATTGATCAATCTGTTTTATCGCGAATCAGAACAGAATATTCCTCCTGCGATAGCCAAAGTCTAGCCGTTTGCGGGGTTATGAGGCAACGGCTCAGGGGAGGAATTTGCTCAATTGATAGGCTTGACGTGTCATTTTGCAGCCCCTTTTGTATCCAATTTATGTGTAAAACCCCACCAGAAACCTCAGAAAACGGGTGGTTTTCAGGGAACTGACAATTCAGACTTTTTTTGGCGCCGACGCACAACCGAGGAGGGAATATTCAACCCCTCACGATATTTTGCCACCGTTCTGCGGGCAACTTCTATGGCATGGGTTTTTTGCAACCTGTCTGCAATTGTATCATCGGACAGGATGGCGCTGACATCTTCGGTATCAATCATTTTTTTAATCAGATGGCGCACACTTTCCGCTGAATGATCCGCATTGCCATGGCTTGAGCTCAGGGCGGTTGTAAAAAAATACTTCATTTCAAACAGGCCGCGAGGCGTGGCTATATATTTGTTGGAAGTCACGCGCGAAACGGTGCTTTCGTGCATTTGTATTGCGTCGGCGACAACTTTTAGGGTCATAGGCTTGAGATGGGTTACGCCGTGGAGCAAAAACTCATCCTGCATCCGCACAATTTCGGTTGCCACCTTCAATATTGTTTGTGCCCGCTGATCCAGGGACCTGGTCAGCCAATTGGCAGTTTGCAGGCAATCAACCAGAAATTGCTTTTCTGTAACTTTGAGCCTGTTTTTGATTATCGAAGCATAATAGGTGCGATTGACCAGAACTTTTGGCAAAGCATCGCTGTTTAGTTCAATCAACCATTGAGCGTTTGGCCCCTCTCGCACAAAAACATCGGGCACAATGGCGTGAAGGGGCGCACCGTCAAACGCTCTGCCGGGCCGGGGATCAAGCTTATGAATTTCTTCCAGCATGCCCGCGATATCTTCGCGCGTTGCACCAGTAATTTCTATCAGGGTATCAAAGTCATGCTTTGCCACCAAATCAAGGTTTTTCAGGAATAGCGCCATCATCGGGTCGAGGCGGTTTTTTTCCGCTAGTTGCAGGGCGAGACACTCATTCAAGTCTCGGGCAAAAACGCCCACCGGATCGACACCTTGCACAATTTCAAGCACCTGCTCGACCTGTTCAATTTCGGCCCCCAACTGGGCTGCTATCACAGACAAGTCGGCGGCTAAATATCCCCTGTCATCCAGATTATCAATCAGGTTACGGGCGATCAGGCGACACTTTGGATCCTCAACTATCAAACAAATCTGTTCACTAAGATGATCGGAAAGGGTTGTTATGCGCGCCACATATTGATCAAGATCGGCGCCGGGGGTGCCTGCACTCCCTGAGAGGGAACCAGTGGCGCCAGCCGAAATGTTCCCCCCTGTGCGATCCATCACACTACCAGTTGAGGCACGCACGGAATCCTGCGCCACCTGTTCAGGGTAAATATCGGAAACATCGGCATCCATATTGGAGGCAATTTCGTGAGCACTGGACAAGGTCTGTCCTGTTTCAACCAAATCCGGGGTAAAGGCTGTTTCTTCCACCAACGGTTCACGCGCAGCTTCATCCCTTAACTGATCCCTCGACGTTTCCTCGCGTTCAAGCAGAGGGTTTGCTAACAGTTCCTCCTGCACAAAACTGCTTAACTCAAGGTGAGAAAGTTGCAGCAGTTTTATTGACTGCATCAGTTGCGGGGTCAGGGTCAGGCTTTGGGATTGCCTTATTTCCAGGCGCGGCTTAAGGGCCATATTTTATTCCTGTACCACACATTTTATCACCATGAACGATCAATCCGTGAACGATCAATCCGTTTGCTCCACAACACAGTTCTTTTTCCTGTCTTTTTCCTGTCTTTTTCCTGTAGCAGCAAATCTGATTTGACGCTTTTAAGCAAGTTCTATGCCAGAAGATCATTCCACCCAACTGAAATCAACCAGCAAAAATGTCTTGGGTGAGAGATTATTACTGCATCACATGGGATGCAAACACCAAACTCGGGGTCAATTAAATCGACCCTATACCATTATTCATACGAGCTTTGTTCTATCCAGCGGAAAATTGGGGCCATCGAGCGGCAGGTGGTTTGCTATGGCCAGGATCGGCTGCGCGCGCTATCGGCCATTGCAGCGCAACAGTATGGCCCCCTTCACTATCTGGCAACCTGATATAAGATCGCGTGATTTGCGGGTGGTGACCTTGTCTGCCTTATGCACAGCGCTGGATATTCAAGCGCCGTTGACCAATTTTCAGAGTGCTTGCAATTGCCTTGCGTTGGCGAACTGGTTTTGTGTGAATTAAGTTTGGCAATTCAATAACTAAGGGCTTTAACCTTAAGTGGGTAATGAAAAATTTTCACCCAGATAAACCCGTCGGGCATCGGGGTCATCGGCAATGGTTTGCGGCGTCCCCTGAATCATGACACTGCCCCCATGGATCAGGTATGCCCGATCAACCAACCCAAGCGTTTCGCGCACAGAATGATCTGTTATTAAAATACCAATGCCGCGATTGGTCAATTGTCGAATAAGTCCCTGAATTTCAGCTACCGCAATAGGGTCGACTCCGGCAAAGGGTTCATCAAGCAGCATAATAATGGGATCTGCGGCCAGCGCACGGGCGATTTCCACCCGACGGCGCTCGCCTCCTGAAAGGGCCAGCGCGTCAGAATTACGCAAATGGGTAATTGAAAATTCATCCAGCAACTGGTCAAGCCGCAGCTCACGCTTTTTCTTTGTGTGAATGTAGCCTTCAAGAATTGACAGTATATTGTCCTTAACACTCAACCCGCGAAAAATTGAAGGTTCCTGAGGCAAGTAACCGACCCCCAAACGTCCCCTTTGAAAAAGCGGCAGGTTGGTAATATCATTTCCGTCCAGAAATACTTTACCAGCGCTTGGTTTTACCAGTCCCATAATCATCGTAAAAACTGTGGTTTTACCGGCACCATTAGGCCCCAAAAGTCCCACAGCCTCTCCGCGTTTTACCGCCAAAGAAACGTCGCGCACCACCACGCTTTTACCAAATTTTTTTTGTAACCCCTGGGCAACCAGCCAGCCGGATTGATCAATTTTTTGCTCCGCCATGGGTTGTTCTTATGCGCTTAATTGTTCGGGGTAAACAGTCCCGTAACCCGTTGTCCGGTTCCCCCGGAAGAAAACTCGGTGACATTGGTCGCCAAATTCACAAACAGTTCCTGCGCCAGCACTGTCCCCCCCTCATTAACCACCACCACATTACCTGTCAGATGCAATATTCTGGTGGCTGGGCGATACTCCGCCCGCTGTCCGGTTGCGGTTTGTACATCGCTTTGAATTTTTACGTTTCCAGTGGCTACAAACGTTTTAACATCAGAGGTTCCCCCCTCCCCAAAATTTACCACCACACGATCAGCCCAGACCTTTAGTCCCGGCTGAGTAATCACCACATTTCCGATAAATTCAGATTTGTTTTCGCTATCGCGCACCACAAACCTGTCAGCAGAAATTTCAGTGTTTTGAGTCACCTG
>JAJRRJ010000158.1 GCA_024279575.1 Alphaproteobacteria bacterium
CATGTTGATGCATCAATGTCCCCTTTTCGCCAAAACTCTGAAATTTCCCGCTTTAATGCCCTGAAGTCCACAAACTGGATAGCAATGTCATCCCAGCCCTATATCGTTGCAAACGAAGCACTCAACATTGCAGACCTTACAGAGGGCGCGTTTGATCCAACTGTAGGGCCAACTGTCGCCCGCTATGGTTTTGGTCCAATTAAAAATTTGCCAACAGGAAACTACCAGGGGATTATTGCGCGCGATGGGGCAATCAGAAAATCCAACCCTGACCTTAGCCTTGATCTATGCGGGATCGCCAAGGGGTATGCACTCGACAAAATTGTGCAGGCAATAGATTTGCTCAACATTCAAAACTATTTTCTTGAAATTGGAGGCGAGGTATTTGCCCGCGGAGTGCATCCGACAGGGCGTGCATGGCAGGTGGGAATCGAGCAACCAATATCGGGGGAGTTGCAGTTTCAGCATATTGTTAAGCTGGAAAACAGGGCTTTGGCCACCTCTGGCAATACAATAAATTCCTATCAAATTGGAGACATGCGTTACAGCCATATCATTGATCCACGCACCAGACAGCCAGCAAGGAACGATCTTGCTTCAGTTTCGGTAATGGCAAACACTGCTATGCAAGCCGACGCATTGGCAACAGCGCTAATGGTAATGGGGGCAAAAAAGGGAATAGTGTTTTCTGAGCGCCAGAAAATAACCGCTCTGTTTATTACCCGCCATGGCGAGCAGTTGGATGAAATAATGAGCGATGATTTTGCAAGCCACATTGTACTTTAACGGAGAATAGAAATGGCAACCTTCATTCTTACGTTCGTAATCGTAGCAGTTTCTTTGCTGGGTCTTGGCCTGGGTGTTTTATTTGGTCGTTCCCCAGTCAGTGGGTCGTGCGGCGGTTTATCCTGCGTTCCGGACAGCCGATGTGCGGGATGCACAAAACATCAAAACAAGGGAGGAAATCATGACTGAAATACCTGCCATAAGCACTTTTATGACCACAAAACTGATAACTTTGTCCCCGGACATGGAAATCATCAAGGCAATGATTATTCTGCTGAACAAAAAAATATCCGGTGCGCCCGTTCTCAATGAAAAAGGCAACCTGATTGGAGTCCTTTCAAAAAAGGACTGCCTGAGAGCAGCACTTAACGCCAGCTACCACCAGGAATGGGGCGGCAAGGTTTCTGACTACATGAGCAAAAATGTAGAAACCCTTGACGCTGATATGGATCTGGTTGAGGCAGCCGAGTATTTTCTAAAAAACAGCTTTCGCCGCTTTCCAGTACTCAGCGAGGGGCAGTTAGTGGGTCAGATTAGTCGAGCGGACCTGCTTGGAGCATTAAGCAGCTGCTGGTAAACTCTCCCTGTTCCAGATTCAAACCCAGCCCGCCCCATCGGAGCCTTAAGCAAAGCAAACTACCGCGAGCGATATAAAATGGCGGGTGGGGAGGGATTCGAACCCCCGGAACGCTTGCGCGCTCGCTGGTTTTCAAGACCAGAGCATTCAACCACTCTGCCACCCACCCGCACAAAACAACACATATAAACATTGTTGCTTCAAGGCTAATTCAACACCGAAAACACGGCAAAAAATTAACCTGCGCTCACATAGCGCTTTCATTTTGTTCTGGCAAGCCACAGAAAAAAAGAAAAATATCATTGCGCTTCACGCAAAACTTCCAGGTGACAAATTGGGAAAAATCCAGACCCTGGACATTTTTTCGTCAGTCAGTGACCATTTTGCAAAATGACAAATCCAAGCAAATTGCTTTGTCACATTATAAATTGGTGCTAACTCATAACGGCGGGGATCGTAGTTTTTAGACTTGCTAATTTAACGTAAAAAAAGTGATCAACTTTGGGAAACCATCAGATGGCGAAAAATAAAACACCTCACAAATCACAACACTCAGACCAGGCAAAAAAAACCTATCAGACAATTGTCGTCGGAGGTGGGCTTGCCGGACTTGCCGCAGCTTTTGCACTCGCCACTAATGGATTAAAAGTGGCTCACTTGGCTCCAACGCCCCCCCCGGACAGTCGTACATCAGCCTTAATGACACCAAGTGTTAAAATCATGCAGGACTTAGGCCTGATCAACGATCCAGGAAAAATTGGTGTTCCACTGGAAAAAATTCGCATCATTGACGCAACTAATCGCCTGATACGCGCCCCTGAAGCCCTGTTCCACAGTTCAGAAGTGGGGGAAATTGCCTTTGGGTGGAATTTTGCCAACTCCAAACTGTCGAAACAATTTGCCCCGCTACTTAAAGGCCAAAAAAATCTGGACCATATTGCTGAAAGCGCAATACAAATGACCCGTTCTGGCGAAAACTGGGACCTTCAGCTTTCTGACAATACGTTCATTTCAGCGCCTCTGATTGTTGGTGCGGATGGCAAGTCGTCCTTCGTGCGGCAATCAGTTGATATCAGCATAAAGCAAACAATGCACAAGCAATCCGCTTTGGTATGTGATCTCACTCTTAGCCGCCCCCTTGAAGGGGAATCAGTTGAATACCACTATCCCAACGGCCCGTTTACTTTAGTCCCCGCAGGGGGGAATAAGGCCAATCTGGTCTGGGTTGACAATGGGGATATCCTGGAGGACGTCAAGAAACTCCCCAGTGCCGAAATCGTAAAAATCCTTCAGGAACAAAGTCAAAATCTGTTTGGAAACTTAACCCTTGATACAGGCGTTTTTGTTTTTCCACTCTCCTCCCACCACGCCCAAAACATGGGCTGTAACGGTGTCGTGCTGGTTGGAGAATCTGGTCACGCATTCCCCCCCATTGGCGCACAAGGGCTGAATTTGAGTTTGCGAGATGTGAAGGACCTGGTCACCTGCATCCGGCAAAACCCACCGGAAAGTCAAAAAAGTGCTGCAAACTGGGCAAACAAAGTCGCAAATGCCTATGACAATTGCCGTGCAGGCGATATCCGGCGCACCTCGACAATGGTCGACACTTTATTCAAATCTCTACTTTCCGAAATCCTGCCAGCACAAGCGCTTCGTACTGGAGGGATCTGGGCTCTCAAGTCGATCCCCCCTTTGCGAAAACATGCCTTTCGCCTTGGAATGGGGTCAGCTTGAATTTGGGGGCAATGACTCACCCCCAATCAAAAATCATTATTGATTCGCAGAATTTTCGTCGGCGGGCGCATCTGAGTTCCCCCCCTCAACACCGAGCTGACGACGCAATTCCTCTGCCCTGTCCTGCAAAACCTGTTCAAGTGCATTCACCCCTGATTCTTCTTGCCGGAACTGATCAAACGTAATCGAACTCTCCGCATCGTAAACCGATGTAAATCCGGCAAGATCTATTTCAATCACCAGGTCCTGATTCTGACGGTTTTTGGCAGTCAACTTAAGGGTTGCACCTCGCTTCAAGCTATCCACATACGCCTCATTGATCACCAATTGTGTTGAGCAGGACTGGGGATCACACAACATGAAAGGCACACGCACAGGTTGCGCACCATCAATTTGCCAGGTTACGCCAAAGGGCAGCAAAACACCTAAGGGAACCGCTGCAATTGCCAGTAAACGGCTTTCCTGCCCCGGATCATCGCGCAATAAAAAAGAGCCTAAAAACTGATTGTTGGCCACAACGACCTGACGCATGATGCAAGCATCGCCACCACTTTCCAAGGGCTCGCAAACTTTTAGCCAGTTATTTTGCCCTTCCGGAGTAGCTGTTGCGGGTGCCGCTTCCTGGGAAAATACAGAACTTCCAGCAACAACAAACATGCCGACTGCCAAAGTTCCTGCGATTACCAATTTTTTATAATTCATAAAATTACCTGCACTTATTTTTTTGAGTACCAGCCGACCCCGGATTCTTGAATGTATCCAAGAGTTCTTCAATTGATTAAATCGGGCAATAACATGGCCAAAATACTATTCCAACAAAATATCCCTGATCCGGGGGGTGATGTGTCACCTAATTACCTCAATTACGATGCTAAGCGCGCCAAACGCAACATTAAAGATGCAGTACCCTTAAGACGATGCTCAGGCGTCGGCCAGTTGCGGGAAAATACCAGCTTTTGATCCGGCTTCAACCGCACACCCATCGCGGGATCTGAAACCAGCTTAACCAACGCCCCGGGATTTGGAAATGAACTGTTTCGCAGGGTAACAACCGCCCCCTTGGGGCCTGCGTCCACCTTTTCCACGTTTGCTGTCCGGCAGAATGATTTCACCAGAATGGTTTTGAGTAATGCCTCCACCTCATCGGGCAATGGCCCAAAGCGATCAATCAGTTCCGCACCAAAACCATCAATTTCCACCGAATCTGCCAGTCCGCCAAGGCGTCGATACAGCTGCATCCGTACCTGCAAATCGGGAACATAGTTTTCCGGGATCATAACCGGCATGCCAAGGGAGATCTGCGGCGACCATTCCCCTGCCCCGGCGTCTTCCGCTCCACCGGCACGAATCAAAGCAACAGCCTCCTCAAGCATGGATTGATAGAGTTCGTACCCCACCTCGCGAATATGGCCCGATTGCTCATCCCCCAGTAAATTCCCTGCCCCACGAATATCCAGATCATGTGAGGCCAATTCAAATCCTGCCCCAAGACTTTCCAGCGATTGCAGCACTTTTAACCGCCGTTCAGCCTGATCGGTCAGGCGCATGCTGCCCGGATAGGTAAATAATGCATATGCCCGTACTTTTGAGCGCCCGATCCGCCCGCGTATCTGATAAAGCTGCGCCAGACCAAACATATCCGCGCGATGCACAATTAACGTATTTGCGTTGGGAATATCCAATCCCGACTCAACGATAGTTGTTGCAAGAAGCACATCAAACTTGCCATCGTAAAAAGCATTCATGATGTCGTCCAATTCCCCGGCCGACATTTGCCCGTTCGCAGTCATGAATGAAATTTCGGGTACGTTCTCCCGTAAAAATTCAGCAATTCGGCCCTGGTCTTTTATGCGCGGCACCACATAAAACGCCTGCCCGCCGCGATATTTTCCCGCAACAATGCTTCGCGTACCGAGAGCCCGTCAAACGGGGCGATAAATGTTCTGATGGCTAGGCGATCAACAGGGGGTGTTGCGAGCAAACTCAGGTCTCTCACCCCGGTCAGAGCCATCTGCAATGTCCGTGGAATCGGCGTTGCGGTCAAAGTAAGCACATGCACAGCGCTTTTCAGCTCCTTGAGCTGTTCCTTGTGACCAACCCCAAAATGCTGTTCCTCATCCACCACCAGCAGCCCAAGGTCAAAAAATTTGACTGTTTTGGCCAACAGGGCATGGGTGCCGATAACAATATCCACCGAGCCATCTTCCAACCCTTGCTTGACCTTTCTTAACTCACCTGCCGGAACCAGTCGCGAAGCTTGCGCCACTCGAACCGGAAGGCCGGCAAAGCGCTGTGAAAATGTCTTGAAATGTTGACGCGCCAAAAGCGTGGTGGGCACCACAACAGCCACCTGTTTTCCGCTGAGCGCCACACAAAACGCAGCCCGCAAGGCCACTTCTGTTTTGCCAAATCCAACATCCCCGCATACCAGACGGTCCATTACCTTGCCCGAAGAAATATCCTCCATGATGGCGTCAATGGCCGCCAGTTGATCTTCAGTTTCTTCAAACTGAAACCGGGTTACAAATTCATCATAGGCACCTGTGGGCAGTTCCACCGGTTCGGCCTGCAACAGTGCGCGCTTGGCGGCAACCTTGATCAATTGTTCTGCCATTATGCGAATACGGTTTTTAAGCTGTGCCTTCTTGGCCTGCCAGGCAACTCCCCCAAGGCGATCCAGCTGGGCCGAAGAACTCCCCTCCCCATACCGGGTTAAAAGCTCGATATTTTCCACCGGCAGATAAAGCTTGTCACCGCGCGCATATTCGATCTCGACACAGTCATGGGGTGCACCTGCGGCCTGAATCGCCTTTAGCCCGATAAAACGGCCAATCCCGTGGTCCACATGCACAACAAAGTCCCCGGCAGCCAACGACGAGGCCTCCTTAAGTGCATTTTTGACCTTGCGCCGGCGTTGCCCGCGCACCAACCGTTCCCCAAGTATATCCTGTTCGCTCAAAACCAACATGTCATTGGTCTCAAACCCATGTTCAAGACCAAGAATAACCAACGCAGTGATCCCCGGCGCAACCGCCTTTGCCCCATGCCAGTTGCCTACAAGTTTATGGTTTTTCAAACCATGGTCCACAAGAACCTGCGCCATTCGATCGCGCGTGCCTTCAGACCAGCAGGCAATAATTGTGCACTTTTTAGCCTCCACCGCTGCCGATAGTCGCCCCACAACAGCCTCAAATAAATTAATGTCATTGGACTGGCGTTCAGCGGCAAAGCTCGCGGGAATTCTTCCCCCGAAATCCGACACAAAGGATTGAGAGGGCACACCGGAAAATCCGCTGAACTGAATGGTTTTACCCTGCCCGGCAAGTCCATAACTGTTTTCGCCCAGATCATAAAGCAATGCAGGATCAATCGGGTTATATTTGGCCCCACGTCCTGCTACCTGTTCCTTTTCAGCCTGGGAATTTATTCTGGCCTGGTAATAATCCCTGATTTGCAGCCGCCGCTCAGAAACAGCCTCCAATACCTGTTCATCAAATACAAATGGCGCACCTGCGCAATAGTCGGCCAGCGAATTCATTTTGTCATAAAACAGTGGCAACCAATGCTCGGCCCCCGCATATCTTTGCCCGGCGCTGATTGCCGCATAAAGCGGGTCATCCACCGTATTACCGCCAAAGGCACTGGTATATCCGGTTCTAAAATTCCTGATGGTTTCAGGCGTAAAAATAATTTCACTCATCGGTACCAGCGAAATATCACCCAGATTGCTTTTCGTGCGCTGGCTGTCAGCGTCAAATGTCCGTAACGATTCAAGCGTTAAACCAAAAAAATCAAATCTTATCGGATTGGCCTTCCCCGCCGGGAACAAATCAATCAAGCCGCCCCGCACCGCAAATTCACCCGGTTCGCGCACTGTTGGCACCCGCAAATAACCGTTTATATTGGCCCACTCGATCAGCCTTTTACTATCCACCACCATGCCAGCCCTGGCGACAAAAGACATTTGCTTCACCACATCAACAGGCACAACTTTTTGCACCAGCGCGTTGGAGGCCGTAAGCACTATCGCTCCATTAGTTTCCGGGGCAAGCAGCTTGGCGAGCGTGTCCATTCGCGCTGCCACAGATACAGCGTTGGGCGAAACCCGATCATAGGGCAAGCAATCCCATGCAGGGAAAGTCAAAACAGGGTGCCCCGGCATCATCTGGCGCAAAATCTCGGCCATGCGCTGCATGCGCGGCCCATCCCGCGCCACAAATACTACAGAAGCTACAAAAGAAGTAGAGGCCGCATCGCTTTTGTCCGCCTTTAGTCGCTCTTCAACTAATTTCACCAACACGCTGGCTTGCATACCCTCAGGAACATTCACCAGTGTCTGATCGGCAAATTCCAACGCCTCAATTTCCGCAGGATCACTCATTTATCTGCCAAATTTGAATTGGATTTCAAATACAAGTGAAAGGCACGAATTTCGCCCAGCATTTCGCCGGTTTCCCCCGCAGGCAGCTCCGCCTGCCCCATCAGCCATTGCTGCAACTCGGTTTCTTCATATGCCATCACCGTTTCAAACAGCTCCAAACGGGGGCCATCAAACTGATGCACATGCGCATCACAAAAATGACCAAGAATAAAGTCCAGCTCCTTTGTCCCCCGGTGCCAGGCGCGATATATACCCCGGCGGCGCACCAATTGAAGGGTGCTGGTTGATTCATCCTTGGGCGACATGGGAAAACTTTTATTTGTTAAAACAATTGGAATACCCCCTTACCAAAGAAGCTTGTCGATTGTCAGCACTTGTTGCGCTATCGTGCAAAATAAATTCAGCAAACCCCGTTGCATGCCCTCAACAGGAAATAGAAACCACACAATGCCACGCCCGCTAGAGCTCACGCCGCTATTTGCTTCCCTTCGTTCCTTCAAAGGGGTTGGCCCGCGACTAAATTCACTCCTCTCTCGCTTTTTTGCTGCCGAAGAATCGGGGAGCCCGATTGCCCTTGATTTGTTGATGCACATGCCAGAACGGGCCATTGACCGGCGTCAGCAATCAACAGTATCCAATGCCCAACCAGGCAATATCAGCACACTTAAGCTACATATTGATACGCACTTCCCCGCGCCACGAGGCAAACGCAATATTCCTCACCGGGTTTTGGCCCATGATGAAAGCGGTGAAATCACGCTGGTTTTTTTTGGCAATAACGGGGGGTGGGTTGAAAAATCCATGCCAGAGGGCGAGCAACGGTTTGTTTCGGGTGAAGTTGCTGAATTTGCCGGCAAAAAGCAGATCGTTCATCCTGATTATGTGGTCCCCCTCGACAAGTTTGATACCATGCCCCTTGTCGAGCCGGTTTACCCCCTCACCCATGGGCTTTCATCAAAAGTTCTACGTCGCCTGATTGCCAATGTTGTTAAAACAATTCCCCCCATTGACGAGTGGATACAACCCGAAAGAATGAATGCCAACAACTGGCCCTCATTCGCCAAAGCCATGGAAAATATGCATGCGCCCACCTCACCTCAAGATACCGACATTCTGGGCCCAGCCCGCCTGCGGCTTGCCTATGATGAATATTTTGCAGGACAGCTCACTTTGCAACTCATTCGATCTCAAATGGTTGTTGAACGTGGCATCCCGCGCAAATTCACCAATATCCTGACCCGGAAACTTGACGCAGTGCTGCCATTTCAACTTACCAAAAGCCAACAAAATGCCATTTTGGAAATCAAACAAGACATGGAAACACCCAATCGCATGTCACGGCTGCTTCAGGGTGATGTGGGGTCTGGAAAAACCATTGTTGCATTGGCAGCGATGGTAGCGATGGCCGAAAGCGGTGCCCAGTCGGCACTCATGGCACCAACTGAACTATTGGCAAACCAGCATTTTGACACCCTGTTGCCACTTTGTAAGGCAGTGGGGCTATCAATCACATTGATTACCGGAAAAATGAAAGCGGCAGAAAAGCAACAGGCATTGGAAAAAATCAAAACCGGAGAAATCCAGATCATCGTTGGCACCCACGCCTTATTTCAGGCCAGCGTCACTTTTGCCGATCTGGGACTTACCATTGTCGATGAACAACACAGATTTGGGGTGCATCAACGCCTGGCCCTTTCAAACAAAGGACAAAAGAGCGACCTTTTGGTTATGACTGCAACCCCAATTCCCCGCACCCTTATTCTTACCCATTTTGGCGATATGGCTATTTCAGTTTTAAGTGAAAAGCCCGCAGGCCGGCAACCAATCGACACCGCAATGGTTCCCGCTTCTACCTATGGGCGCGTCATTTCCCGCCTGAAAAAACGGGTTGAAGAAGGCGCGCAGGCCTATTGGGTCTGCCCCCTGGTAGAGGAATCCGAAATCATTAATCTGGTTTCTGCCACGGACCGTCACGCAGCATTGAAAAAGGAGTTTGGCGACAAAGTTTCTCTTATCCATGGACGCATGAAACCGGGCGAAAAGCAGAATATCATGCGGGATTTTAAGGATGGAAAAATCAGTATTCTGGTTGCCACAACTGTAATCGAGGTAGGTGTTGATGTACCCAATGCCACCATTATGATTGTTGAGCACGCGGAGCGTTTTGGCCTTTCCCAGTTACACCAGCTGCGAGGCCGTGTGGGGCGCGGCGAAAAAAATTCGGCCTGTCTACTCATTTACCAGGAACCGTTGGGCGAAACAGCAGCTGCCCGCCTCAACACCCTGACACAAACAGAGGATGGTTTTGAGATAGCCGAACAGGATCTGATATTGCGCGGCTCTGGAGACCTGCTTGGCACCCGCCAATCGGGCATGCCCGGCTATCGTCTTGCCATTCCTGACGTCCACAAACACCTGCTTGAATGGGCGCATCAGGATGCCAGCCAGATCATGGCCGAAAACCCAACCCTTGCCGGGGTTGAAGGCGATGCCTTGAAAAACCTCCTATACGTATTTCGGCGCGACCTTGCAATTCCACTTTTCCGCGCAGGTTAAGGACCCCGCCAAAAGTGCGACCAAAGTGAGCTACCGCGCGATCAAAAAAGGTGGAGGTGAATAAAAATCCATAAGCACCAACCAAGCGGCACAAGTGCCGCCGGCCAACAATTTGGCCGCCCTATCAGAGCGTGAGCGAAGCGAATTAGCGCGAGATATGTAAAATGGTGGGCGGTGAGAGGCTCGAACTCCCGACATTCTCGGTGTAAACGAGATGCTCTACCAACTGAGCTAACCGCCCCATTTTTATTGCCTTTGGATGCTTCATCCCAGACAGGACAAATCAAGTGCTTGCCCGGTTACAATAATATTGTGCAACGGCCTCTGATTAAAAGCAGTTGCGCATAAGGTCAACCACAAAATCAACCCGATTGAATGAATATCTTTGCGTTTACAAAAAAAGACCCCGACGAACTGCCGGGGCCTCTGATTTTTTCTATCTGTTCAATGAAGCCTAGCGGCCGTTAATGGTGTCTTTAAGACCCTTGCCCGGCTTGAATTTTGCCTGGTTTGAAGCGGGAATATCAATTTCGGCGCCAGTTGCTGGATTGCGGCCTTTAGTGGCTTTACGGCGAGAAACAGAAAACGTTCCAAAACCTACAAGACGAACTTCATCGCCTGCTTTCAGCGTAGAAGTCACCGCATCAATTACGGCATCAACCGCAGCGGTAGCTTCGGCTTTGGAAATATCAGCACGCTCAGCTACAACGCTGGCCAAATCATTCTTGTTCATTATTCAATCCTTATAAATAGCTCGTTCGTCACAATTGCCCGAACTGTGGGGTGCACATTTCTGCGATTCTATCCAAAAGGCAAGGATTTGCGGCACTTTTTGCTCTATTTACCGTGCAAAACTTTTACTTTTCATCATCCAGTTTGCTGGATCTTTGCCAGACATTGCCTCCAAAAATAATCACGGGAATAATGAGCACGTAGGCACCCACTGCAACCAGCCAAACAGCTCCGGGCCAGTCAGAACGCAACAGCGCATATACCTGCGTAAAAAACAACGGGCCAATTATCGCAGCAATGGACGCAAGGCTCATCAAAACGCCCTGTAATTGCCCCTGCATTTCTTCTGAAACTTTTGAAGTCAGAATTGACTGCAACGCAGGCCCCCCGACATCCCCGAGCGCAAAAAACGGCAAAAGAGCGAATATCACCCACCATTGACCAAAAAATGCGAGCAATATCAACGCTATAACTTCAAAACTCAAACCAAATAAAACTGTACGCTTTTCCCCCATCAAATTTGTGATCGGGCCGGTTAACACCGCCTGCGCAAATGCGTTGAACAATCCATAAAGTGCCAACGATATGCCCACCATCGCCGCACCCCATCCATATCGATCCTCAGTAAACAACACCCAGATTGTTCCATAAATGGAGCCAACAAAGCTGAACCCGACAAATGTGATCAACAAGGGGCGGATACCCTTAAAGGAAAGCGCCCATTTAAGCGGCACAAATGGATTGATTTGTTTGAGTTCAAATTTTTTCTTTTGCCCAATTCTGGATTCAGGCAACAGGTACAAAGCCAGCGCAAAGTTCAAGAAATTAAAAGCAGCTGCTGCCAAAAATGGCGCGCGCAGCCAAAACTCTCCCAGAACACCACCCAGAACCGGGCCGATAATGAAGCCGATTCCAAAGCAGGCCCCCAGATAACCAAAGCGCTTGGCGCGGTCATTTTCCGCAGTAATATCGGTGATATAGGCGGTGGCAACAGCCATGCTGGCCGCAGTCATCCCGGCGATCAGACGTCCAACTATCAAAATTTCAATATTTGGCGCAAAGGCCATGATCATATAGTCGACCCCCGCCCCCGCCATTGCAATCAAAAGAATTGGACGACGGCCAAATCGATCCGAAAGCATCCCCAAAATCGGCGCGAACAAAAACAGCATCAACGCATATCCGGCAAGTATCCCCCCATACAAAGCTGAAATTTCTACCGCACCGGTCAACTCACGCAACAATGAGGGCAAAATCGGGAAAATCAG
>JAJRRJ010000007.1 GCA_024279575.1 Alphaproteobacteria bacterium
GAAATACGCACAATCGCTATACCGGCCGGTAGGTCGCCGCTTGCTAAAGCAACTATTGTGTCATTTGGGTTACCCATATCTATGTGTTCATTGAATCAAAGAAGTCTCCATTAGTCTTTGTCTGACGCAATTTGTCCAATAAAAACTCCATTGCGTCTACAGTTCCCATTGGATTGAGAATTCTACGCAATACATACATCTTTTTCAAAATTTCAGGATCAACAATCAATTCTTCTTTACGCGTACCTGACTTGGTAATGTCCATAGCGGGGAAAATACGGCGATCCGAGACTTTCCGATCAAGAATAAGTTCCGAGTTACCAGTACCCTTAAATTCCTCAAAAATCACTTCATCCATGCGGCTGCCAGTATCAATAAGAGCTGTCGCAATAATTGTCAGCGAACCCCCTTCTTCAATATTCCGCGCAGCGCCAAAAAATCGTTTAGGTCTCTGAAGAGCGTTTGCATCGACTCCACCGGTTAAAACCTTACCGGAGGAGGGAACAACAGTATTATAAGCCCGACCTAAACGTGTAATTGAATCAAGAAGGATAACTACGTCCCTACCATGTTCAACCAGACGTTTAGCTTTTTCTAAAACCATTTCGGTAACTTGAACGTGACGGGTCGCAGGCTCATCGAACGTTGAAGAAATCACTTCACCATTTACAGAACGCTGCATATCGGTAACTTCTTCAGGTCGCTCATCAATAAGCAACACAATCAAGTAACATTCCGGATGATTAATAGCTACAGATTGGGCAATATTTTGTAAAAGAACAGTTTTCCCCGTACGAGGCGGTGCAACAATAAGCGCACGCTGGCCCTTGCCCAGTGGAGCAACCAAATCAATAACACGCGCACTTTTATCTTTAATAGTTGGATCAGCTACTTCCATAATCAAACGTTCATCTGGATAAAGTGGCGTTAGATTATCAAAATTTACAGTGTGTTTTGCCTTTTCCGGTTCTTCAAAATTAATTTGGTTAACTTTCAAAAGTGCAAAATAACGCTCACCATCTTTTGGCGAACGAATTTGACCTTCAACTGTATCACCGGTTCTTAGTGAAAATTTGCGAATTTGAGATGGACTTACGTAAATATCATCCGGACCAGGTAAATAATTGGCATCGGGAGATCTTAAAAAACCAAAACCATCAGAGAGAACTTCAACAACCCCTTCACCAATAATATCAATATCTTTGTCCGCATGAATTTTAAGAATTGCAAACATAAGTTCTTGTTTACGTAAAGTAGATGCATTTTCAACATCAATACTATCAGCAAATGAAAGTAACTGAGCAGGACTTTTTTCTTTTAATTCGCGTAGCTTAAGAGTCTTCATAAACCAACAATATCCTTTGTCAGATGGAAATAAATTAATAATTGAAAGCGATCGAAGCGATCATCAGGAAGGAAGTTTTGATTAAACGTATTTCAAGAATTTTGCAAGTCATTGAACTGAAGGGTTTTGTTTCAAATATCATATTGGATATTCGAACTCGTACCAGACAATAAGACTCTTAAAGTTTGAATCATTATTATTATAACAGTGAAATGTGGTAATTAAATTTATCTCAAAGTTTATCAACATTAGTTGAAAATCAAAATTGCTCCAAATTAAGAAACCAGAAAAATTTTGCACATAAAAAATACTGCGGAAAAAAACAATCCTTAACAAAAGGTTAACAGAAAAAAATTACCTGAAACTTAAAACCTAAAGTGTGGAAAACTATCCGATTTAGGTAATAAAATTTGTATAAAATCCCCCCAAATCACAAACAAAAAAATATTAATCACAGGTTCAAACAAAAGAACAAAAATTCAATCAACGATGACAAAATTCACTAACCAACGAATTGCTTCAACTTTTTCCACACACTCTAATCCAATGCCTGTATAAGTTTCTATCTTCACCACCAGATACCTAACCGGCGCACTTTTAATGCGCCAGATAATTGGCAAACCGGTTGAATGAATAACATAACAAAAACTGCAGCTGGTATTGGGCACCCTATTGCCCACTCAAAATCCCCAATAATTCACAATTATTGGATTAAATTGGCAAATCTAAACGCAAACTATGTTGCCCTGGATGTGGGTGACAACGAAATTACAGATTTTCTGGCGCAATTGAGAGCGAAAAAGTACATTGGGGCAAATGTTACATTGCCCCACAAGCAACACTTATACACCCATTGTGATCAAATCACGCCAACAGCCAAAACCATTGGCGCAGTTAATACCTTGTATTTTCAAGGTAACCTGCTGATTGGAGACAATACTGATGCCTACGGATTTTGAGCAAATCTGGATCAGATTTCACCCCGTTGGGATCGTTCATTAAAAAGAGTGATTATACTCGGCGCAGGTGGCGCAGCACGTGCAGTTTTGCATGCGCTTCTAGCACGAAAAGCCCAGGAAATAATTGTCCTGAACAGAACGCCTTCCAATGCTCAAACTCTAGTAAACTGGTTTTCAGAAAAGACCGCACAAACAAACCTGATTGCAGACAATATTTCTCAGTTCGCTCACTATGCACCCCAAACCGATTTTCTGGTCAATACAAGTTCCGTTGGATTGAATAATACCAAATTCGACAATCTCAAGCTTGCCGCATTACCTGCGCACGCATTGGTTCATGATATTGTATATACTCCACTAATCACCCCATTGCTGGCAGATGCCAAAACAATGGGATTACAGGTGGCAGATGGGTTGGGCATGCTCTTGCATCAGGCAGCACCTGGGTTTGAAAAATGGTTTGCAAACAAACCGGTAGTCGATAGTACCTTACGTCAATTGGTACTTAAGTCTCTTTGAACAGGGGAAAATTGAATGCTCCAAACCACCCCACAAAACTCAACTCGTTCTTCAATATTCTTACTTGGATTAACCGGCTCCATCGCTACCGGAAAATCCACAGTACTCAATATGTTCAAAGAACTTGGCTACTTAACCTTTTCAGCAGATGACGTCGTTCACGCTCTTTATAAGTCAGAGGCAGTCGAGACAGTAAAAAAAATATTTCCTGCTTCAATTATAAAAAACCAGGTTGATCGCGATCACCTTGCATCAATTGTGATCAACCATCCGGAAAAAATAACGACCCTTGAGGCAGCAATTCACCCCCTGGTCCACAAAAAATATGAGGAATTTCTTCAAGAAGCTAAAAACAATAATGAGCGCTTGCTGATTATTGACATTCCACTTTTGTTTGAAACTAAAAATACCTATGACCTTGATGCGGTGGCAGTTACGTTTTGCGATGAAAAAGAGCAGTACAAAAGGGCAATGGCCCGGCTTGGCATGAGCGAAGAAAAATTTGCAACAATTGTTGCACGACAACTTCCCCAAATAGAAAAGCGCCGCCTTGCAGACTTTGAAATAGACACAAATGTCAGCCTGGCGCGTACCAGAGAACAGGTTGTGGAAATAGCGCACAAATGCATTACAAATAGGGGTAGAGCAGATACCGTTGCTTAACGCATGAATTGGATTTGCATCAGGCACCGTGCCCCATTCAAATAAAATGCAAAAACAAACCTGGAAAAAAAATGACCCGTGAAATCGTACTGGATACCGAAACCACCGGCCTTTCCCCCAACGAGGGCGACCGTGTTGTTGAAATCGGTTGTCTTGAACTGATAAACCACATTCCAACAGGTATAACTTATCATACCTATCTCAACCCACAACGCGATATGCCTGAAGGTGCGTTTCGAGTTCATGGCTTGAGCGAAAAATTTCTTTCGGACAAACCCCTGTTTGCAGAAATTCAAAAAGAGTTCCTGATTTTTCTCCAATCCTCTACGCTGGTCATCCATAATGCATCTTTTGATATGGGTTTTTTGAATGCAGAATTAACGGCGATAAACGCACCTGTCTTGAAAAACCCGATAATTGATACAGTTCAGATGGCCCGCCAAAAACATCCAGGTGCGCGTGTTGGCCTTGATGCTTTATGCAAACAATATGGCATCGATAACTCCCGAAGAACTTTACACGGTGCACTTCTGGATAGTGAAATACTCGCTGAAGTTTATCTTGAGCTCTTGGGGGGGCGACAATCCGCATTGAATTTAACAAATCTGGCTGAAGAACCAAAATCTGAGGGCCAAATCATGCCAATCAGTGAAACCAGGCAGAGACCCCTACCGCTGATCCTTGATCTAAGTAAATCTGATCAACAGGCCCATAATGAACTTTTAGATAGCCTGGGCAAAGAGCCGCTCTGGAAAAAATATTCCCAAAATTAGTGTCTCCAAAACAAAAAAAGAGGCCCGGAAAACCCCCGGGCCTCTTTAACTGAATTAATCTGGCAGATTAGTTGACGGTTTTACCGGATTTGGTTTTGCGTGAACGACGCGGTTTTTCCTTATCGGACTCTGACTTTTTATCTGTATCCTTAGCTGAGGAATTACCTGCAGCGGTATTATCAGGGTCTGCCTGCTTGGCAGCTTCAGCCATACGAGACAGATTTTGCCGATAAATACCAGCAAAATCAACGGGCTCCATCAACAGGGGCGGAAATCCTCCCGCTTGAGTAACGTTGGCCAGAACTTGTCGAGCAAATGGGAAAATCAAACGCGGGCACTCAATCATCAATGCGGGTGCCATTTGATTTTCAGGAACATTTACAATTTTGAAAAGACCACCATAAATCAGCTCAACATTGAACAATACAGAATTTTCGCGCTCTGCCTTGGCAGTTAAAGTTAGTTCTACGGCATAAACTTCATCTGTCTGCTTTTTGACCGCTACATTTATTCCCACATTAATAGCGGGAGCGGCAGCCGCCCCCATTATGGAAGCTGGTGCGTCCGGGTTTTCAAAGCTCAGATCGCGAACATATTGCCCAACGATGCTAAGCGAGGGAAGCGATGCCGGATCCTGATTTTGCGCCCCCACCGGGGTATTTGTAGTGTCGTCAGCCATGGTAAAAATATCCAATCAAATAGTTAAAAAAACTGAAGACTTGGCTAGCACCTTTGTGCGTTTCTCACAAGCACCAGTCATCAGGCAAAATAAATCTAGCGCCAGTCCCTGTCATTCAGATCAACAATATCAGGATCCCCGCTTTGCTGAGGCTTATTTGAGTTCGAAGAATATCCGTTATCAGAATTAAACCCGGTGGCGATATTAACCCGTTTCTTCAATGCTGAATAGATTACTCCCCTAATCCCGGGCACTAATAGTGAAAAACCCAAAAGATCAGTAAAATAGCCAGGCGTTAGTAATAAAGCTCCCGCAATTGCCAACATGACGCCATCAACCAACTGGCGTGCGGGCAATGCGCCTGCACCCATAAGTGCCTGAATCTCGTTGATCAACGAAACCCCCTGAAAGCGGATAATAAAAGAACCCAATAGTGCGGTCACCACAACACCGGCAAGAGTTGGAAAAAGGCCAATAGCCTGCCCGATAATAATGAAAATTCCAATTTCAATAATCGGCACAATTAAAAATGTCAGAAAAAGTAGGCGGCCCATCGTGATAGTCCTTTATTATCAACTCACCAAACAACGAACAAAGATACAAAATTGATCCGGTGTGAACTGGTGTTTATTCCATCTTTGACTATATATAGGACTTGAAGTTGCCTTATGCGACCGTTAGCACCGTCCACAGTCGTTTTTTTGTAAAAAAGCAGAACCTTTATGTCTGAATTTCTAGATTTCCCCACCCTTGTTGTCATTGGTATTGCCATATTTGTTTTGCTGCGCTTGCGTTCAGTATTGGGCACGCGGACCGGTTTTGAAAAAACCCGGCAGGATCGCGAAACTCAAAAACAAAATCAACGCAAAACAACCAACCCTCAAAAATCCAGTGAAGATGTGGTTGTTCCCCTGCATCCCGATCTGGCCGAAAATCCGGCAATGGAAGAAGCTGCCCGTAATGCGCGCAAATTTGATGCCGAAATGGATCGCCTGGTCCCCGACAACCCCGAATTGCGTCAGACTTTGCTGGATATTTCCAATGTTGATGAGAATTTTACTCCAAAAAGCTTTTTGGATGGTGCAGGTTCAGCCTATGAAATGATTGTTACAGCCTTTGCAGCCGGTGACAAACCCACTCTGAAAAACCTTCTGGATAAAGAGGTGTTTGAAGGGTTTGAAGCAGCAATTGATGCCCGTGAAAAACTTGGTCACCGGGTTGATTTTACTTTTGTCGGATTGCCAAATATCTCATATGTTCAAGCTGAATTGGATAAAAAAACCGCTTCCCTCACTTTGCGCTTTGATGCCGAAGTTGTGTCAGCCACCAAGGACAGCGATGACAATCTGATTGAGGGGCATGAGGAGCAGGTGGTTAATCTTGCCGATGAATGGACCTTTGCCCGTAATCCCCGTTCACGTGATCCAAATTGGAAACTGGTCGCCACCGACCAGATTTCATAATGCGCTGGCACGTCCACCCAGTTGCCCTTTAGGTGAGGTGCGCGTGCCATGGGGTCCTCCAAGACAAAAAATTCTCGTTTTCAATCCAGAACCATGCCGGATTGGCATTTGTGGAATGAAGTTACCCGCTCCATAAGCCCCCTGAGCCATCAACAACATTCAAAACGCAAACCACAAATTACAGCAAAGCCCCTTTCTTCAGCCGAACAATCCCAGTTGAGGCATCTTGCGGCACAAACCAATCGCAAAACCAAATCACAAATTCCCCCTGCCTGGACCAAAAAAAACGACGACTTTACCCCAAACCCTTTTTACGCATCTCAACATACCCACCTACCCAATATGGAACCACGGATACATCGACGGGTTCGACGCGGCCAGGTGCTTATTGATGCCACTATCGATTTGCATGGAATGCATCAGCGTGACGCGCGCGTCGCATTGCATAGATTTGTCGCGACAAGACAGACCCTTGGCGACCGCACGTTATTGATAATTACAGGTAAGGGCTTGAAAAAAACAGGTTTTGGTCAGATCGAACAACGTGGTGTTTTGCGCCATATGCTACCTGTTTGGCTTAAGGAGCCTCAACTTGCTCCCCTGATTGCCGGTTTTGAAACCTCTGCCCGTCACCATGGGGGCGAAGGCGCCTATTATGTGCGCCTGAAGCGAGCCAGACAATGACCCCATTAGGTGCAAAATTGCGTAGTTTGCGTGCTGAACGCGGCACAACCCTGAAAGACATGGCACAGGCACTCAGCATTTCCAGCGCCTACCTGTCAGCCCTTGAACACGGTAGACGCGGCAAACCTACATGGTATTTGCTTCATCGTATGATCGCCTATTTCAATATCATTTGGGATGAGGCGGAAGAATTGCAACGCCTTGCAGAAATTTCCGACCCAAAAATTTCTATAGACACGGCAGGAATGGCGCCCCAGGCCACCGAACTGACCAACCGGTTGGCGCAAAATATCTCGCAACTGTCCCACGATGATCTGGTGGACATAAAAAACCTGATTGTTCAGAGGGCCGGGCGTTCGGATTAGTACTTCCGGTGCAAAAACTTTCTTAGACAAAGTAAAAAATCAAAACGCACCTGGGTCATAATCCTAAAGTATGTACCGGCTCAAATCTGCGTTTCCTGCCAGATCTCCGACCTTTTCCTGCACATAGGCTGCATCAATCTTGATTACTTCGCCATCTTTATCCGGGGCGGTAAATGAAATTTCCTCCACCAGCCGCTCCATAACGGTTTGCAAACGCCGCGCACCGATATTTTCAACACTGGAATTCACTTCAAATGCAGCGTCAGCAATGGCTTCAATGGCGTTTTCGCTAAACTCAAGGGTGACCCCCTCAGTGCTGAGCAAAGCCACATATTGTTTGATTAAACTGGCTTCAGTATCATTGAGTATGCGTACAAAATCATCGCGGGTGAGGGCGCGCAACTCCACCCTGATTGGCAGGCGCCCCTGCAATTCAGGCAATAAATCAGAAGGTTTGGAAATGTGAAACGCTCCCGAAGCAATAAATAGAATATGGTCGGTATTTACCGGGCCGTGTTTTGTTGTAACCACGGTGCCTTCAATCAGAGGGAGCAGATCGCGTTGCACCCCCTCGCGGGAAACCTCGCCACCGCTTTTGCCTTCGCGTACGCAAATTTTGTCAATTTCATCCAGAAAAACAATGCCGTGATTTTCCACCAGATCAATTGCTTCAGTTTTTATACGTTCCTGGTCCAGAAGCTTATCAGCTTCATCAGCCATCAACAGTTTGTAACTGTCTTTTATTTTTACTGTGCGCTTAACGCCGGGTTGTTTGAATGCGCCCCCAAGCATATCAGATAGATTGATCATGGCACCGGCCCCCGGCATCCCTGGAATTTCAAAGCTGGGCGCACCTGATGCCCCGGCGCTCACTTCAATTTCAATTTCCTTGTCGTCCAGTTCATTGGCGTGTAGTTTTTTGCGATAGCTTTCCCGCGTTGCTGCCTGCGCCGCCTTGCCAACAAGCGCATCCAATACCCGCTCTTCTGCATGTAAATGGGCCTTGGCCTGAACCTTTTGTCGGCTTTTCTCCTTAAGAATACCAATACCTGCCTCTACCAGGTCGCGAATAATCTGCTCAACATCACGTCCCACATAACCCACTTCGGTAAATTTGGTAGCTTCAATTTTAATAAAGGGTGCGTTGGCCAGCCGCGCCAGCCGTCGCGATATTTCAGTTTTACCCACCCCGGTTGGCCCGATCATCAGGATATTTTTTGGGCTGATTTCCCGACGCATATCAGCGGGCAGTTGTTGCCGCCGCCAGCGGTTTCTCAAGGCAATGGCCACGGCGCGTTTCGCATCATTTTGTCCAACAATATGCCGGTCAAGTTCGGACACGATTTCGCGTGGGGAAAAGTTTTTTTCACTCATCTAATTATCTTTCGTATCTAAAAATTTAACCATCAAATGTTCGTCAATATAGTGTCCATCAACCAAAAGAGCCCGTGGTTCAGTGCCATAAATTTCAAAACCGGCGCGTGTATAAAGCGCCAAAGCGCTATGGTTTTGGGTGCCGACTCCCAAGTGAACCTGTTGCACCTTGTGGGCAGCATATTCAAACAAATGTTCAATCAGTGCCAATCCAATTCCTTGCCCCTGCATTTGTTGTTGCACATACATTTGATACAGGTGACCGATATGATTGTCCTGTGCCCCCTCACATGGGACAAAACAAATAATTCCGCATAAATTCCCATTAACAAAAGCACCAAATAAATTTGCCTGTTCCAGGGTCTGGGTAAACGCCCCGATTGGCTGCTTCAGGGTTTGAGCATAGGTTGCGCCATAGGCCTGCGGGAACTTTTTCAGGGCCTCAAGCCGGATTGTCCGGTAGGCATCTGCATCCCCTGCACCTAATTGAGAGATAATGGGGGACATTTATTTGGTCTCGATGCTTTCAAGGGTAACTTGGTCGTTGGTATAAACGCAAATTTTCTCGGCAATTTCCATTGCCTTGCGCGCAATATCTTCTGCATTTTTGTCCGTATCAAGCAGAGCCAGTGCAGCACTAAGAGCATAATTCCCCCCTGACCCGATAGCAACCACCCCCTCATCAGGGCTGAGTACATCCCCCGTTCCGGTCAGTACCAATGAATCCCTGGCATCAACCACAATCAGCATGGCTTCCAGTTTGCGCAAATACCGGTCGGTGCGCCAATCCTTGGCCAGCTCCACACAGGCCCGCATCAACTGGTCTGGGTATTGTTCTAATTTTGTCTCAAGCCGTTCAAATAGCGTAAAAGCATCCGCCGTTGCCCCGGCAAACCCGGCAATTACGGAGCCGCCAGCCAGCCGGCGCACCTTCTTTGCCCCATGTTTGATTACCGTAGGCCCAAGAGAAACCTGCCCGTCCCCCGCAACCACCACCGTGTTACCTTTGCGCACCGAAACAATGGTTGTGCCATGCCAGTCAGGAAATCCGCTATTTTTGTCACTCATGTTTTTATCCAATTTTGGTCTCTCAACATTCTATTTAGGTGGTGTGTGCATAAATGCAAATAAATGTCGCCCCAATGTCATGGATTCAAACCTTTGCCAATGGGCTGCAAACTGATATGTGAGCATTAACAACGTTTGACCCGCTAGATCAAAGAAAGACCAAACATTATGCGCCAGGCTAAAATATCCCGCATTACCGGTGAAACCGCCATTGATGTTGCAGTTAATCTTGATGGCACCGGCAAAAGCACTATTGCCACCGGCATCGGGTTTCTTGATCACATGCTGGATCTTTTAGCGCGTCATTCTTTGATGGATATAGAGGTGTCTGCCAAGGGCGATTTACATGTGGATTTTCACCACACGGCTGAAGATGTTGGCATTGCTTTGGGGCAGGCGATTAAAGCGGCCCTTGGGGATAAAAAAGGTATCACCCGATATGCTTGTGTTGATCTGCCCATGGATGAGGCGTTGACGCGTGTGGCGCTTGATATATCGGGGCGTCCGTTTCTGGTGTGGAAGGTGGCGTTTTCCCGTGATACAGTGGGCGAAATGGATACGGAATTATTTCAGGAATGGTTTCAGGCCTTTGCCATGAATGCGGGTATGACCCTGCATGTGGAAAATTTTTATGGGGAAAATAATCACCATATAGCTGAAAGTGCATTTAAGGGACTTGCCCGCGCTTTGCGCGTTGCTTTGGCAATGGATGCTAAAAACAAGGATCAAATACCTTCCACTAAAGGGCTTTTATAAGCCCCCTTTTGTATTGTGACATCGTGTTATGAATTATGTGACGTATGAAAACCAAAGCCGTGAAGGGGACGATTGTCTGATCTGTCTGCCCGACCGGTTTAACTGGTTTGCCTTTTTACTGCCTCCCGTTTGGGCTTTGGCTAATGGGTTGTGGCTTGTTTTGTCAGGCATGATCGGCCTAATTTTCTTCCTTGCGTATGCTGGAGGATTTTGGTTTTGCCTGGATTTTCTCTTTATTTTCTTGGCGCTTTATGGCTAGGATTTGAAGCCAGTACTCTGGTTGGAGCTAAATTGCAGCGCCGTGGCTGGCAGGATAATTCAATTGTCTCTGCCCCAAGTCTGATGCAGGCGGAAAGCCGGTATTTTTCTTCTCAGCGCCGTATTGCTCGGGCAACACGACAGGCGCAACGACAAAAAGAGCAGGAAAAGCCAGCCAAATGAGCCAGTTAATTACCATTATTGATTATGGCTCGGGCAATCTTCGATCGGCGCAAAAAGCCTTTCAGCGCGCAGCGCGTGAAGCTGATATTGAAGCCAATATTGTTGTGACTAACAGTGCTGAAAGAGTAGTTGGTGCCGATCGTATTGTTTTGCCCGGCGTGGGCGCGTTTGCTGATTGTCGCGCTGGTCTTTTTGCATTGCCGGGCATGCGTCAGGTTTTAAAGGAGCGTGTTATTGAGGCCGGGGTGCCCTTCTTTGGTATTTGTGTGGGAATGCAATTGATGGCACAGCGCGGATTGGAAAAAGGGACCCATGAAGGCTTTGGCTGGATTGAGGGTGAGGTGGTTCCCCTGTCCCCCAAACAAACCGACTTAAAAATTCCGCATATGGGCTGGAACACCCTGTCCCAGGCCAAAGACCATCCTCTTTTTGAGGATATCAATACCGGACCGAACGGTCTGCATGCATATTTTGTACATTCGTTTCACATGCAAACCACATCAGAATCTCCCCTGTTGGCGACCACCGAATATGGGCAAAAAATAACAGCGGCAGTGAGCTGTGACAATATGGTGGGCACCCAGTTCCATCCGGAAAAAAGCCAGAAACTTGGCCTTGCAATGATTACAAATTTTCTCAGGTGGAAACCATGATACTTTTTCCCGCTATTGACCTTAAAGAGGGCAAGTGTGTGCGCCTTAAACTGGGGGATATGGAACAGGCGACCATATTCAACGATAGTCCCGCAGCCCAGGCTAAAGAGTTTGAGGAGCAGGGTTTTAAATTTTTGCACATGGTTGATCTTAACGGGGCTTTTGCCGGCCAAAGCATAAATGGGTTGGCTGTTGAAAAAATACTGAAAACCATAAATTTTCCAGTGCAGCTGGGTGGTGGTATTCGTGATCTTAAACAGATTGAATCCTGGCTGGAGAAGGGCCTTGCGCGGGTTATTCTGGGAACAGTGGCTTTGCGCAATCCCGATCTGGTTAAGCAGGCCTGTAAATGGTTTCCTGGAAAAATCGCTGTGGGTATTGATGCGCGCGGTGGCAAGGTGGCAATTGAGGGGTGGGCACAAACTTCTGAAATAGATGTACTGGATATGGCCAAAAATTTCGAAGGCGCCGGTGTTGCAACCATCATTTATACCGATATTGATCGTGACGGGGTTCTCTCCGGTATCAACTGGTCTTCAACACTTGCGCTTGCCAAAGCGGTGTCCATTCCTGTTATCGCCTCCGGCGGCCTGGCTTCGATGAAGGATATTGAACCCCTTGCCTCCCCGGAATATCAAATTCTTGAGGGGGCAATATCGGGCCGTGCACTCTATGATGGCCGGATTGATGTGGCGCAGGCGCTGGCGTTGCGTGGGGCGGATAAATGACCCTTAAAACCTGCATAATTCCGTGCCCGGATGTGAAGGATGGCCGTTTGAGCGTCGCCCGCAACGCCCCCTGGCGAGAGGACGCGCATATGCAAAGCAAAGCGACGCGGGGGCCATGGTCCATCAATTGGAAGGCCAACCCATGACCCTTAAAACCCGTATAATTCCGTGCCTGGATGTGAAGGATGGCCGCGTCGTCAAAGGTATGAATTTTGTTGATCTTGTGGATGCAGGTGATCCGGTTGAAGCAGCAATCGCCTATGATGCGGCTGGTGCCGACGAGCTGACATTTCTTGATATCACGGCCTCTCACGAGGGGCGAGAAACAATTTTTGATGTGGTTGCACGCACCGCTGAACACTGCTTTATGCCGGTAACAGTTGGCGGTGGTGTGCGCACTATTGAAGATATTAGAAAGCTTCTTTTGTCCGGTGCCGACAAAGTGGCCATCAATTCCGCAGCTGTGAGTGATCCTGATTTTATTGCCCGGGCCGCTGATAAATTCGGCAATCAGTGTATTGTGGTTTCGGTTGACGCCAAACAGCGACTGAAACGTTCAGTTGGTGGAGATAATCTTTCAGAATGGGAAATTTATACCCATGGAGGTCGGCGTGCCACCGGCATTGATGCCCTTGAATTCGCCCAAAAAATGGCTGAAATTGGTGCCGGAGAATTGCTGGTGACATCCATGGACCGCGACGGAACAAAAATTGGTTTTGATCTGCCCCTTACCTCAGCCATTGCCGATTTAGTAAGCGTGCCGGTAATTGCTTCGGGGGGGGTTGGTAATCTGGATCATTTGGTTGAGGGGGTTAAAATCGGTCATGCCAGCGCCGTACTTGCCGCTTCAATTTTTCACTTTGGCACCTTCTCTATTGGTCAGGCCAAGGCCCATATGCAGGCCCATGGCATTCCCATGCGCCATGATAATATCTGAACTGAGAACAATTCCTATCTGTCTTGTGCAATCTTCAAGGACAAACCCAATGAGTTTTACTCTGAACGATCTTGACCAAACAATTGCCGCCCGCGCCAGCTCTGATCCGGCTAAATCCTATTCCGCTCAGCTTTTGTCAAAGGGTGTGGCCCATTGTGCGCAAAGACTGGGGGAGGAGGCAGTTGAGACGGTTATTGCCGCCACCCTCAATAACAGGGATGAAATTAAAAAAGAAGCTGCCGATGTATTGTATCACTTATTGGTCTTGTTGCATGCATCTCAGGTTCCTTTAGGGGATGTAATGCATGAATTGGCGCGCCGAACCGACCAGTCGGGTATTGAAGAAAAAGCCTCCCGCTAATTTTAATCGCATACGGAGAAATAGGCTATGACTTTGGCCCGTAAGGGAATTGATTATTCCCCATATGATCATTTTACCATCGAGCAGTGGGCGCATTTGCGAGCCGATGAACCAATGACGCTCAACGCAAAAGACGTGGAGCGTTTGCGGGCATTAAACGATCCAATTTCCCTTGATGATGCACAAAACGCCTATTTACCGCTGGCCCGCCTGTTGTCGCTTTATGTGGAGGCGGTGCAGGGGTTGCATAAAGCGGCGGCACAATTTCTGGACAAAGATAAAGCTCAGCGTACCCCTTTTATTATTGGAGTTTCAGGGTCAGTAGCGGTGGGGAAGTCGACCACAGCCCGGATTTTGCACGCATTGATGCAGCGCTGGCCCAATTCCCCCAAAGTTGATCTGGTAACAACTGACGGTTTTCTTTTCCCCAATGCGGAGTTGGAAAAACGTGGCCTGATGACGAAAAAAGGTTTCCCCGAGAGTTATGACAGATCCCGATTTGTGCGGTTTTTGAGCGAAGTTAAGTCCGGGCGCAAAAAAATAGCCGTCCCCCTATATTCCCATCTGATTTATGACGTGGTACCGGGCGAGGAAACGATAATTGATCAGCCCGATATTCTGATTGTTGAGGGCTTGAACATATTGCAGGGTGGGGATTTACCTGCCGATGGAAGCCCCAGTGCATTTGCGTCGGATTATCTGGATTTTGCCATTTATATGGACGCTGATGAGGCCCATTTGCGCCAATGGTTTGTCGAGCGGTTTTTTCGGTTGCGGGATACAGCATTTACCGACCCGGAATCGTTTTTTCATCAGTTTTCTAAACTGAGTGAAACAGAAGCCCGGGATATGGCGATTGACGTCTGGAAAAATATCAATCTGCCGAATTTGACGCAAAATATACTGCCCACACGCGCGCGCGCTGATCTTATTCTCACCAAACGCCAGGACCACACAATTGGAGCAGTTGCATTGCGTAAGATCTAGAGTGTTTGCCTGGATCTAGATTTTTAACCCGTGCCTATTTGCCAGGTCAGTTAAATTTTCCTGGGGACGTGCGCCCACATGCGAAATTACTTCCGAGGCGCAAAGGCAACCAAGTTTGAGGGAGTTTTCCATGTCCTGCCCTCGGGCAACGCCAAGCAGAAATCCTGAGGCAAAAAGATCACCGGCGCCGGTTGCATCCTCAACCCTTTCAACCGGAAAAGCAGGGACTGTGACCACTTCCCCCTCATAGATTGCCATGGCCCCCTCGGAGCCCATGGTAATGGCTGCAATCTGAGCATCCCTGGCTATGTTTTGCACCGCCTCACCAAGATCATCCGTTTGGTAAAGTGATTTCAACTCTTCAATATTTGCAAAAACATAATCGCAGGTTTGGGAACGCAACAGGTCCAAAAATTCGTCGCGAAACCGATCAACACAAAACGGGTCGGATAATGTAATGGCTGCGGCTCGTTCGTGCTTATGGGCAAAATGAGCCGCCTTGACAAATGCGCGCTTGGCTTCGGGGGGGTCCCACAAATACCCCTCCATAAACGTAATGGCGGCGCGGCTGATTTGTTCTTCAATAATATCTGTTTCGGTCAGATCGTGACACGCCCCCAGATAGGTGTTCATGGTGCGCTCACCGTCCGGGGTGATCATGATCATTGAATTGCCTGATGCGGCCCCGTGTTCAAGCATAGGTGTGCTGAACTCTACGCCGGCCCCGTTCAGATCTTTAGAAAAAAACTGGCCGATTTTGTCATTGGCAACCTTGCCCACAAAGGCAGCATTTCCCCCCAAAGCCTCAACACCAACCGCTGTGTTGGCCGCGCTTCCGCCAGAAATTTGTACGCGTTCTTTAGGTGCATGTTCCAGCAGGTATTTGGCGCGATCCCCCTCAATCAGATGCATAATAGATTTGGTAAGCCCTTCTTTTTTCAGAAATGCGTCATCTACTTTGACTAAAATATCAGTGATGGCGTTGCCGATGGTTAAAACATCTAAGGGTGTATTTGGCATTGGAAAATTCTCAAATTTTTGCAGTTGATTTCGTGGGTTGGCTAACAGTTTTAGGTTCGAAATAACACCATTTATCTATGATGCAATGATAGCATTCAGGTTTGCGCGCTTTGCAAATATAGCGCCCGTGCAAAATAAGCCAATGGTGTGCATGCAACCCGAATTCTTTTGGCACTCTTTGCACCAGTCCCCGCTCAACTTCGTCGGGGGTCTTTCCCGGCGCCAGTCCGGTGCGGTTGCTTACACGAAACAAATGGGTATCTACAGCAATTGTTGGCTGGCCAAAAGCAATATTGAGTACCACATTTGCAGTTTTTCTACCCACCCCGGGCAGACTTTCCAGCTCTTCCCGGGTCTGGGGCACTTTTGAGTGAAATTTTTCAATAAGCTGCTCTGAAAGGGCCAGCACATTTTTGGCCTTATTGCGAAAAAGCCCAATGGATTTGATATAGTCGGTAATGGTTTCAAGTCCCAATGCCACCATTTTTTCCGGCGTATCTGCAACCTTAAATAATGGCCCGGTGGCCTTGTTAACCCCGATATCCGTTGCCTGTGCACTGAGAACTACAGCCACCAGCAGAGTGAAATCATTAACATAATTCAACTCCCCTTCAGGCTCAGGGTCACTTTTATGAAAGGCTTCAAACAGCTGGTGGATTTCTGTCCCGTTAAGTTTTGATCGCGCCAACCGTTTAGCCATAATTATGTGCTTTCAAGGCGAAAGTTAATTTTGAAAAAACCTAAATGCCTGTAATGGATTCCACTTTGTTTTTATCATTGAACTGATAAATAATTGGCACCCCGGTAGCAATTTCACGGGCGATAATTTCCTTTGGCGAGAGATCTTCAAGATACATGACCAGCGCCCTTAAAGAATTGCCATGGGCAGCGACCAGAATAGTTTTTCCCTTGAAAACCAATGGTTCAATCATGGTTTTGTAATAGGGTAATACCCGATCCGCAGTGTCTTTCAGGCTTTCTCCTCCAGGGGGGGGCACATCAAAAGAACGTCGCCAGATATGAACCTGCTCTTCCCCCCATTTGGCCCGCGCATCATCCTTGTTCAGGCCTGCCAGATCCCCGTAATTTCTTTCGTTCAGAGCCTGATTGCGCACAATGGTCATGTTTTGAATGTCCATTTCCTCAAGTATAATATCCAGCGTATGCTGGGCGCGTACAAGGGCCGAGGTAAAGCACAGATCAATTTCAAAATTTTGCTTTTTCAGACCAATACCAGCAGCTTTGGCCTCTTCTTTGCCTTTAGCCGTCAGGCCGGGGTTACGCCAGCCTGTGAAAAGATTTTTCAGGTTCCATTCGCTTTGCCCATGTCGAACAAGAATAAGTGTGCCGTTCATAATAGCCCCTGTATTTTATGATTTAAGCCCAAGTACATCGCTCATCGAATATAGGCCTGGTTTTTGATTCTTTCCCCACAATAGCGCTTTTATAGCCCCATTGGCGAATAAAGATCGATCTTGTGCACTATGGGAAATCTCAATTCTTTCCCCCGGTCCGGCAAATATTACCCTATGTTCACCTACCACGCTTCCACCCCTCAGGGTTGAAAAACCAATGCTTCCTGCTTTTCGGGCACCGGTAATTCCCTCGCGTGATTTTACCGCATTTGTGTTGAGGTCAATATTGCGTCCCTCAGCTGCTGCCTCTCCAAGCATCAAAGCGGTGCCGGAGGGTGCATCCACCTTCTGATTATGATGCATTTCAACAATTTCAATATCAAATTCGTCCCCCAGCGCCCCCGCTGCCTGTCTGACCAGATCAGCAAGAAGATTAACCCCCAGGGACATATTGCCCGACTTGATTATGGTTGCCCCATTTTCCCCGGCCACTGCGAATGCCGCCTCATCCTCGGATGTGCACCCGGTGGTGCCGATCACATGAATAAGCTGGCGGGTTGCCGCCTCGTTTGCCAGTGATACGCTGGCAGCAGGGGCGCTGAAATCTACAATTGCGTCCGCGCCCTCAAGAATTTTGCCCATATCTGATGAAATAAGTATTCCAACAGGGCCCAGTCCTGCCAGAATGCCGGCATCCTGACCGATACCGGATGCATTCTCCCGTTCAAGCGCCCCGTGCAGCATCAATCCCTTGGTTTTAGCGATGGCACTCACCAGCGTCGCCCCCATGCGCCCGCCGGCACCGGTAACAACAATTTTTAAATCAGACATATTTGTGTGCTCCACTTAGCTCAAGAGCCTATAGCAAACTAATCACCAGAAAAATACAGTCCATAATTACCTGAAAAAACAGCTATTCCTCATCATCGGACAGATCGGCGCTTGCCATTTCCTTTACAATCGCCTGCACAGCCTTTTCGGGGTCTTTGGCCCCATAAATCGGGCGTCCGATCACTAGATGGGTTGAGCCAAATTCCAGCGCATCCTTTGGGGTCACAACGCGTTTTTGGTCACCAATATCAGCCCCTTTGGGCCGAATACCGGGGGTGACAATGGCCATGGACCCCTCCGTCATCCGGTGTACCAGTGACGCTTCGTGGGCCGAGCAAACAATGCCCCCCATACCCAGTTCTTTGGCCTGAAAGCTGCGCACCCCCACCAGACTTTCCACATCCCGGTCATACCCCGCTTCCATCAGATCATTTTCATCCATTGAAGTCATTACGGTTACCGCCAACAGGGTCAGGTTGCTGCCCTTGGCGGCCAGAACCGCCCCCGCCATGGCCTGAGGATAGGCGTGAATGGTGAGCATGGATGCTCCGGTTTTGGCAATGGCTTCAACACCTTTGCCACCGTGTTGGAGATGTCGAGCAGTTTAAGGTCGAAAAAAACCTGCTTGCCCGCAGCAATGAGTTCGCGCCCAAGATCAAGCCCGTCGCCCCCATAGGCAAGCTGATAGCCGATTTTATAAAATGAAACCGCATCCCCCAGCGTTTCAACCAGGTTTTCCGCCTCGGCACGGGAGGAAAAATCCAAAGGAACAATCAAACGATTATCGGCTTCACTCATGGATTAAATTCCTTTCCAGTTTCCATCGCTGTGCAGTCGCTTAACAGGTCCATACTGATAAGGTCAAAGGCAAAAATATTGCCCCACTCCCATTGCGCATTTTTCTTGGACTCTCAAATTGTCAGTTGCGACGAATGCTCACTAATTGTGTTACCAGATTATCGGCCCGCCGAGCGATTATATCCTCAACAAATTCCCCATTCTCTGTAAACGCATTGAATGAGCTGCCAACGCCTAAAGTTAGTGGAATAACCAGCGCCCCAAGCTTATTGAGAATTTCGCGCAAATGCCCCAAACCGCCCACGCCACCCATTTTTCCAGGCGAGGCAGCGCCAATACCAAAAGTGGCGTTTTTATATGGGCCGGATTTTTGACGGGAAACCCAGTCAATTGTGTTTTTTAACAAAGGCGACACCGAGCCATTATATTCCGGTGATGCAATAAAAATAATATCCGCTTGTGCAAACATTTGCGCCAGCATCACCGCCGCATCCGGTTCCCCGTTTGCCGCTTCACTGTCTTCACTAAACAGCTCAAGCGGATAGTTCAAAAGATCAATATTAGTGACGTCCGCACCGCTGAGGCTCAGTTTATTCCCAACCGCATTAGCAAGCCTGGAATTTGAGGAATCAACACGAACAGAACCCGACAGGGTAAGTGCCCTTAGCATACCTATTGTCCCATTCTTTCGAACAGACCTTTGAGTTTGGCAAAAAACCCGGCGGAACTGGGGGAATTGTCGTGGGTGGTAATCTCGTCGAGTTGTTCCAGTAGTTCGCGTTGTTTTTTCGTCAGGTTTTGTGGGGTTTCCACATCCATTTGCACATAAAGATCCCCCACTTGCGACGAACGTAATACCGGCATGCCCTTGCCTTTGAGGCGCACCCGCTGCCCGGGTTGCGTACCCGCCGGCACCTTTACCCGCGCCCGCGCGCCATCAAGGGTGGGGACTTCAAAATCCCCCCCAAGTGCTGCGGTGGTCATGGCAATGGGCACGCGCGCATAAAGGTCGGCCCCATCGCGTTGGAACAGGTCATGGGGGGCAATGGAAATAAAAATATACAGATCTCCGGGAGGGCCGCTGCGCAATCCCGCTTCCCCTTCCCCTGAAAGTCGAATACGGGTGCCATCTTCAATACCCTCTGGAATATCTACAGAAAGGTTGCGGTTTTCCTGTTTACGCCCTTGTCCTGAACAATCGGTACAGGGTTGATCCATGGTTTCTCCGCGCCCCTGACATGTGGGACAAGTGCGTTCGATGGAAAAAAACCCTTGTGAGGTACGCACTTTTCCGTGCCCATGACAGGTGGAACAGGTTGACATGCCGGTGCCCGGCTTGGCCCCGTCGCCCTCGCAGGTGTCGCATTGTGCCATAGTGGGGACATCAACCTCAACGGTTTGTCCGGCAAAAGCATCCTCTAAAGAAACTTCAAGATTATAGCGCAGGTCCGCACCGCGAAAGTTTGCCGCCCGGCCCCTTCGTGCTCCGGTAGCACCGCCGCCCATAAAGTCCCCGAACAGGTCTTCAAACATATCGGACATAGAGGAAGAAAAATCCGGTCCAAAACCACCCCCTGGCCCCCGTGCGCCACCCTGTTGAAATGCCGCGTGGCCAAACTGGTCATAGGCTGCGCGTTTCTGGGGGTCCTTCAGGGCCTCATAGGCAGCACCCACTTCTTTAAACTTTTGCTCGGCGGTTTCATCACCCTGATTGCGGTCCGGGTGATATTTCATGGCCATTTTTCGATAGGCAACTTTCAGCGTCGCTGAATCAGCGTCCCTTGAAACGCCAAGCAATTCATAAAAGTCAACTTTACTCATGGCTATAACTTAACTTTTTGCGTCAAAAACGCGTTATACGGTAAAATGCAAAAACGGTAAAATAAAACGGGGTCCGCGCTGGGACCCCGTTAAAAACCATTCAGGTTTAGGAGGATTTGTTTTGATCCTCGTCGCCCACTTCTTCAAAGTCCACGTCAACCACATCATCATCCTCAGGTTCATCCGAGGCATCGGCGGCGGCTTCCGCTTCTTCCTGGCTGGCCTTATACATGGCTTCCCCAAGTTTAAGGGATACCTGAGACAGGGCATTGGTTTTTTCAACAATGTCATCCACATTATCCCCCTCAAGGGCGGATTTCAGATCAACAATGGCATTGTCAATGGCACTGCCATCCTCATCTGCAACCTTGTCCCCATAGTCAGCCATGGATTTTTCGGTTGAATGAATGAGGGATTCCGCACTGTTGCGTGCTTCCACACTTTCCCGTCGTTTTTTGTCGTCATCAGCATTGGCTTCCGCCTCTGCAACCATCCGCTCAATATCATCATCCGACAGTCCGCCAGAGGCCTGAATACGAATTTGCTGTTCCTTGCCGGTGCCAAGGTCCTTTGCTGAAACGTTTACAATACCATTGGCATCGATATCAAACGTCACTTCAATTTGAGGCACCCCGCGTGGAGAGGGGGGAATCTCAGTCAGATCAAAGCGGCCAAGGCTCTTGTTATCCGAGGTCATTTCACGTTCACCCTGTGCCACATTGATGGTCACGGCGGACTGATTATCTTCAGCGGTTGAAAAAGTTTGTGACTTTTTCGTCGGGATGGTCGTGTTGCGATCAATCAGTCGGGTAAACACGCCGCCAAGGGTTTCAATACCAAGCGACAGCGGTGTTACATCAAGCAACAGGACATCCTTGACGTCCCCTTGCAAAACACCAGCCTGAATGGCAGCACCCATGGCTACAACCTCATCCGGGTTTACGCCCTTATGGGGTTCTTTGCCAAAGAACTCCTGCACCACTTCCTGAATGCGTGGCATACGGGTCATTCCACCCACCAGCACCACTTCATCAATCTGCCCGGCGTTCAGGCCTGCATCTTTCATGGCAGCCTTGAGGGGCTTGATGGTGCGCTTGACCAGATCATCTACCAATTGTTCAAATTTGGCGCGGGTTAGCTTGAGCTGCAAGTGTTTTGGTCCCGAAGCATCGGCGGTAATAAAGGGCAGGTTCACTTCGGTTTGAGTGGCAGAGGACAATTCGATTTTTGCTTTTTCAGCGGCTTCCTTCAGCCGTTGCAGCGCCATCTTGTCTCCGCGCAAATCAATGCCCTGATCCTTTTTGAATTCATCGGCCAGATAATCCACCAGACGCATATCAAAATCTTCGCCGCCAAGGAACGTATCCCCGTTGGTGGACTTCACTTCAAATACGCCGTCACCAATTTCAAGAATGGATATATCAAATGTACCGCCACCAAGATCATAAACTGCGATAGTGCCCGAATTGGACTTGTCCAGACCATAGGCCAGGGCTGCAGCGGTCGGCTCGTTGATGATACGCAACACTTCAAGTCCGGCGATTTTACCCGCATCTTTTGTGGCCTGACGCTGAGAATCATTAAAATAGGCGGGAACCGTGATAACGGCCTGGGTTACATCTTCCCCCAGATACCCTTCGGCGGTTTCCTTCATTTTTGTCAAAACCATTGCTGAAACCTCAGCCGGGGACATGCCCTTGCCATCAACTTCAAGCCAGGCATCGCCATTATCACCCTTGGTGATTTTGAAGGGCACCAGCTTTTTGTCTTTTGTTACCAGCGGGTCGTTATAGCGGCGCCCGATCAGGCGTTTGAACGCATAAAGCGTGCCCTCGGGGTTGGTCACTGCCTGCCGTTTGGCCGGCTGGCCCACCAGACGCTCACCCTCTTGCGTAAACGCAACCATAGAAGGGGTGGTGCGTGCACCTTCAGCATTTTCAACAACTTTTGGGGTTTTTCCATCCATCACAGCGACGCAGGAGTTGGTCGTGCCCAGATCAATACCGATTACTTTTCCCATAATTTACATACCTCTGTTTTAGCAGGCCTAATTTGGACCCCTTTTACAGCAGTTCCAACAGGCGGGAAGCCCCCGCTCAAGGCCCCTATTGGGATTGGAATTTTACGCCCGTTCTTTGGGCATCGCGGCGTATATAAGGAGGCTTGCATGTTCCTTCAAGCGCTTTGAGGGATATTTATGTCCCAAGCGGTAAAAATTTACACTCACATGGCTATTTGCCTTAAAAAACGCCTTGGATGAGTACTTAAGGAATGTTTGGTTTGCATCCCGCCCGGTTCAGGTCTAACAGTTAACCTATCTCCCCTTTTTTTCAAAAAGTTTTGAACGTGGTTGGATTAAAAAAAATATTGTGGCTGCTTGCCGGGTTAATTTGTCTTGGTCTTGGGTTGATTGGTGTGGTTTTACCAATTCTGCCCACCACACCATTTATGCTGCTGGCAGCTTTTTTCTTTGCCAAAAGCTCAAAGCGTCTGCACAATTGGCTGGTGACACATCGCCAGTTTGGTCCCTCGATAAAAAACTGGCACAAACACGGTGCTATTTCAAAAACCGCTAAAATCGGGGCGGTCCTGACCATGATTGGCGTGTTGCTTTTAGGGATTCTTTGGGGTCTTAAACCAACAATTGTCGCCATTCAGGCCTTTGTTATGCTTGGGTCTGCCACATTTATCCTGACGCGTCCCTCGCCCCCCCGTGTTCAAGCTGGCACCAGGCCATCACAGGACTCAAAAAAAAGACGACCAGTAACCCTGATCTGGCAAACAGGGCCTAACGGCGCACAAAATCTCGTTTTTTTTACACTTCCCGATCGAGCTGTTCACCAATGTCGAGCACTTCTTCACCAAAATCATCGGAATTTCCCGTATCCGGATCAATTTTTATTGATGAGGTTTTTTGGGGGTCGGCAGCTTTTGGGCCACCCTTGGAAACACCCACCATTGCCGGGCGCAAGACCCGGTCGCCAATTTCAAAACCGCCCTGAACAACCTGCACCACAATACCGGCGGGAACCGATGGATCAGGCACTTCAAACACCGCCTGGTGCTTGTGCGGATTGAATTTTTCCCCCTCAGCCATAATTGGTTTAATGCCGTGTTTTTGCATCAGCCGTTGCATTTCGCGTTCTGTCATTTCAATTCCCTCAATCAGGGAACCGGTCGCCGAATCGGCATTTTGACGTGCCTCATCGGGAAACGCGGACAAGGCGCGCACCAGATTATCCGTTGCCCCCAGCATATCGCGGGCAAAATCAGCGATCGCATAGGCACGTGCATCGCTTATTTCACGCTGGGTTCTTTTGCGCAGGTTTTCCATATCCGCCGCGCCCCGTAACACCCGTTCCTTGAGTTCAGCGTTTTCGCTTTGCATAGCCAATATTAATTCTGTAACCTCAGAACTATGTGCCTCACCCTGCAGACCTGCATCATTTTCCAGATCAGTGTCGGGAACATTTTCAAGTCCCTCTAAAGGGTTGGCAATATCGTCTTGTTTGGTTTTGTCGCCCATTTTATCCTCAAAATCAAAATACAACTTGCGCTGGTTTTTTCAGGGTGAAAAGTCTTTCGCTGGTGCATATCGGATGAAACGGGTTTTAGTTCAAGTCCTGTTGGACAAATCTCGCTCAATAAACGCAGTTATTGGGGTTTTTTCCGGCGGATCATTTCCCCGATCACCCGGGCCGTATAATCCACAACCGGAACAATGCGCGCATAATTGATTCTTGTTGGCCCGATAATTCCCAGTACACCGACTATTTTGTCATTGGCATCCTTATAGGGAGAAAGAATGACGGAAGATCCCGATAAAGAAAACAATTTGTTTTCTGAACCAATAAAAATGCGCACCCCTTGAGCGCTTTCCGCATCATTGAGTAGCTCAATCAGACCCTTTTTGTTTTCCAGCTCATCGAGCAATTCGCGCAATCGCTCCAGGTCTGAGGACGCCATAGTGTCATCAATCAGATTGGCCCGCCCCCGCACAATAACGGTGGGGCCAGCGCTGCCATGGGATGTGTTCAGGGTAGCAACCCCGGTTTCTACCAGCTTGAGTGATATTTCATCCAGTTCATGCTGATGGGTTTTTAATGCCAGATGCAGCGATTGCCGGGCCTCAGAAATGGTTTTGCCAACAATATGGTGGGACAGATAATTTGAGGCCCTGACCAATGCGCCACTATCAAGGCCCGGTGGCAGGGGGATTATCCGGTTTTCAACCAGCCCGTCTTCCCCCACCAGAACTCCAAGGGCCGACGTTTGGTCCAGCCGTACAAATTCCAGGTGTTTTAGCACCATGTCAGATTTTGCAGCAATCACCACTCCGGCCCCATGGCTGAGTCCGGACAAAAGCTGACTGGCTTCTGTTAGAAATTTTTCCGGGGAGCCATCCGGGGAGGATTGAGAGATTTGTTGGGAAATTTGGGTCCTGTCACTGGCGTCCATGGTGCCAATCTCGAGCATGGCATCAACAAAAGACCGCAATCCTTCTTGCGTGGGTGCGCGTCCGGCTGACACATGGGGGGCTTGAATAAGTCCCAGGTCTTCCAGATCCGACATCACATTTCGGATTGAAGCCGGAGACAGGTTCATATCAAGCATGCGCGAAAGCTGGCGCGATCCCACCGGTGCGCCCGTATCGAGATAATTTTCAACAATTTTGGCAAAAATATCCTGTGAGCGCGCATTGAGCGCCTCAAGAAAATCTGTTTTATGCCCGGCTTTTTCCATAAAATCTCTATATGTGCTTAAAAGCGCCTCCAATAGTTATTTAGTGTCTGGTACCCACAAGTCAAATCTTCAAACCTCCCCCTTGAGGAACGCATAGGTAATATTGGGCACGGGTGTTAAGCACACCTCATTTATTCAGACCCTCTCACCTTGTTCTTAAGCTGGCGCTCATTTAAGACCCCAACCTAGTTAACCCATTAAACAAACAGATAACGGACCAAAAAATGCGACCTTCCAAACGGGCCAACGACCAAATGCGTAACGTAACCATTGAGCGCCATATAGCCCCGCAGGCGGAAGGCTCCTGTTTGATCAGTTTTGGCAACACCAAAGTCCTGTGTACAGCTTCTGTTGAAACCTCTCTTCCCCCCTGGCGTCGGGGTCAGGGCGTTGGCTGGGTAACGGCTGAATATGGCATGTTGCCCCGGGCCACCGATCGGCGCACGCGCCGCGAGGCAACTGCGGGCAAACAAACCGGGCGCACACAGGAAATTCAGCGCCTGATTGGGCGTTCATTACGCGCCGTTGTTGATATGAAAATCCTTGGTGAAAACCAGATCACCCTTGATTGTGATGTGCTTCAGGCCGATGGGGGCACCCGCACCGCCGCCATCACCGGCGCCTATGTGGCGCTGGCCGATGCTTTGAACTGGATGCAAACGCGCGATCTGGTAAAATCCAACCCCTTGCGCAACTCCATTGCCGCCATATCATGCGGAATATATCGGGGAGAACCTGTCCTGGATCTTGATTATCCCGAAGATAGCGAAGCTGAAACCGATGCCAATTTCGTCATGACCGGGGATGGCAATTTTGTTGAAATTCAGGGCACAGCTGAGCAGGCACCATTTTCAAAACAGGAATTGTTGCAATTGATGGAAGTGGCGGAACAAGGTGTCGGTGAGTTGACAAAAATTCAGCTTGAAACCCTTAATTCATAGGTCAGGAACCCTCAATTCTTATGAAACTCCCCCGCAGCAGTAAATTACTGATAGCCACCCATAATTCAGGCAAACTGGATGAGTTCAAAACCCTGTTTGCCCCCTTTGGCCTGAATTTGGTTTCCGCCGGTGAGCTGGGCTTGCCCGAACCTGAGGAAACCGGCACCACTTTTATTCAAAATGCACGCATCAAGGCCCATGCGGCAGCCAGTGCTTCGGGTCTTGTTGCTCTGTCTGACGACAGCGGTTTGTGTGTCGATGCCCTGGACGGAAACCCCGGTGTTTATACGGCAGACTGGGCAGGTGTTCCGCGCGACTTTAATAAAGCAATGCAAAAGGTGGAAGATGAATTGCGTGCCATTGGAGCAACAACCCCCGATCAACGGCGCGCCAGTTTTAATGCCACCCTTTGTCTGGCCGCCCCCGATGGCACAGATATGATTTTTGAAGGGATTGTTGAAGGTCAGCTTGTCTGGCCCCCAATCGGTGATCTGGGATTCGGCTATGACCCCGTCTTCAAGCCCGACGGATATGAAAAAACCTTTGGCCAGATGAGCGCTAAAGCCAAACATTCATGGGCGCCGGAAAAGCCCGGCCTTTCCCATCGTGCCCGTGCCTTTGCCCAACTTGTTGAGGTGTGCTGTGATATCTGATCGCTCAAATGGTTTGTTCGGCATATATGTGCATTGGCCCTTTTGCGCTGCCAAATGCCCCTATTGTGACTTTAATTCCCATGTGCGCCATGACCCCATCGACGAGCGCGGATTTGTCGCCGCCTATGTGCGCGAACTCAACCACTTTGCTGCCTTGACTAAAGGTAAAACTGTGCAGTCCATCTTTTTTGGCGGGGGTACACCCTCCTTGATGGACCCGGTGTCGGTGGAAACAATCCTTGATTGTATAGCTTTACTCTGGCCTGCTCACCCGGAACTGGAAGTTACCCTTGAGGCCAACCCAACCAGTGTTGAAGCGGAGCGTTTCAAGGCCTATCGCCATGCCGGAATCAACCGGGTATCGCTTGGTGTGCAATCCCTGCGTCCTGAGCCACTGGCAAGGTTGGGGCGCATGCATTCGGTGGCCGAAGCAAAACTGGCAGTGGGCATTGCCCAGTCCGTATTTGAACGTTCAAGCTTTGATTTGATTTATGCTCGCCCTCACCAGACTCTTAACGAGTGGCGCGATGAACTAAACGAAGCGCTGAACATGGCGGTGGGGCACTTGTCCCTTTATCAACTCACAATTGAACAGGGGACTCGCTATTTTGATTTGCGCGCCGCAGGTAAACTGCCCATGCCCGATGCGGACCTGTCCGCCGATTTTTATTTACTGACGCAGGAGCTGACCGCCGCCGCCGGTTTGCAGGCCTATGAGATTTCCAATCATGCCCGTATCGGGGAGGAAAGCCGTCATAATCTGCTCTATTGGCACTATGGGGAATATCTGGGCGTTGGCCCCGGCGCCCACGGACGTTTGCTGGTTGATGGGGTGCGTTATGCCACAGCTATGGAAAAAAACCCGGAAAACTGGGCCGCTTTAGTCAATAAAAACGGCTCCGGTCTGATTACCAACGACAAGCTGACATGGGAAGAAGAATCCGATGAGTATTTGCTCATGGGCCTGCGTTTGCGGCAAGGCATAAGCCTTGAGCGTTACCATCAGCTTTCAGGCCGCCACCTCTCCCCCGGCCAGATCAAAGAGTTAACTGATATCGACTTTGTTGAGATTTTATCCAACGGGAATTTAAGGGTAACCGACAAGGGCTGGCCGGTGCTCGATGCGGTGGTTGCCGATCTGGCGATGTAATCGCGGTCGAAGTAAAATAAGGGTGGCGTTGCAAAACCCAAGGCTCCTGCAACGGTCAGGAGAGATTCAAGTTTATTCCAATCTGTGCTACAGATGAGCAATAACTGCGGAACTAAGCCCGCTGAAAGGGCCAAATAGTGTCTGCTTTGATATCATCACCTAGAATAATCACACTCATATTTCTGACGGGCCTTTCAATTCTGTCATTGAATATGTTTCTTCCCTCGCTCACAAACATAGCAACCTATTTTAACGCTGATTACGCTTTGGTGAGCCTGTCTATATCGGGCTATCTGGGTATGACAGCCGTGATGCAAATCATCATTGGCCCGCTTTCTGACAGGTTTGGCCGTCGCCCGATTATACTCACTACGCTGTTAGTGTTTGTAGTCGCATCGATTGGGTGTTTGCTCGCTACAGACATCACAACATTTTTAGTATTTAGAATGATGCAGGCGGCTGTAATTTCAGGAGCGGCACTTTCACCTGCAATTGTTAAGGACATGTTTTCAGCCAAAGAAGCGGCCAGCCTTTTGGGTTATATAGGCATGGCGATGGCAGTTGCGCCCATGGTTGGGCCTATGATTGGTGGCGTGCTGGATGAATCATTTGGTTGGCGCACTAACTTCATGGTTTATGCCGCAATCGGTCTCTTTATGTTGTTGGTTTGCTTTTTCGATTTAGGAGAAACACATAAAGAAAGGTCGTCAGATTTTAAAAGCCAGTTGCTGCTTTATCCTTCCCTTTTAAGGTCAAATCGGTTCTGGGGTTACTCACTCTGCAGAGCGTTTTCAGTAGGGGCGTTCTATACCTTCCTGGCGGGTGCACCGTTGCTCGCTACGACACTATTTGGGATGTCAACCAGTGAATTGGGTTTCTACCTTGGCACGATAACGGCGGGCTTTTTTCTGGGTAGTCTGCTTTCAGGACGTTTTGCTAAATTTTTTCAGCTCACAACCATGATGATTGCAGGCGCAATAGTTGCGTGCAGTGGGTTAATGGCTGGTATTATTCTGTTCTCGCTTGGATATTTCCACGAGGTATTCCTTTTTGGCGCAACCATTTTCGTTGGTTTGGGAAATGGATTGACTATGCCGAGCAGTAACGTTGGCGCAATGTCAGTCACGCCGGAATTAGCGGGAAGTGCAGCGTCACTGGCAGGAGCGTTGACGGTTTCAGGAGGTGGCATACTAACGTTTATCACGGGGGTAATGATTAGCGAGGAGAACGGTATTTATACACTCCTTGGCATGATGCTCTTTTGTTCGGTTGCTGGACTGATAGCTGCGCTCGCTGTCCGCTTTTGGAATAATCAGGAAATGAAGGTCGCATAATTTGATAGTTTGCCAGCGCATTATATTCAGGCGAATGCGTTGGTCGGTACGCTGGCGCGAGTGCGAAAACTATGGAAGGCGTGCCCCATCCACCGTCTGTGATCCCCCGATAATCACTTGCTTGATCACCAGTGCATATTCACTTCGGCCATTGCCAAGGAATCGGAATAACCCGTCACGTCCGTTAAAGCCCGATGGTGAAATTAAAATTCCTTGATTAAAGGGTGGTTGCGCCTGGCTTAAGGTGCGTGAATTGGCCAGCAAAACAGCGGTATAGGAAATTGTGGACAGGGCGTGGGGGGTTGCGTTGAACTGCGCCTCATAGGCGGGGCGCAATGCGGCAAGTCCGGTGTCATCCACAGCCGGATAGATCGCCCCTGCCAGATAAGGAGTTTGTTCAATAACCACGTCCCCGCTCCAGTTTAAGGAGCCGATAATCATCAGGCTGTTTTTATCAACGCCTGCCTCTTCAATCAGCGTGCCAAAACTTGAGGCGGTTGCACGGTCGGGTAAAAACAGAGCATCAATGGTGCCTGATTGCAAAAACGGCACAATTTGTGTCACAGTATCACGCGCTTCAATTTCGCTGGAAAACCGATAGATTGCGCGCACGGTAATTCCCAGATCAGCCGCCGCCTGACGGAAAGCACCCTCTTGAATACGTCCAAACTCCGTATTTGGAACAATGGCTGAAAAGGCCCGGCGCCCTTGTGATTGAGCATAGGAAAGAGAGCGTTTTATTTCTGTTTCAGGCAGAACATTGAGCAGGTA
>JAJRRJ010000159.1 GCA_024279575.1 Alphaproteobacteria bacterium
ATCTTTATACCCCACCGAGGTCATGCAATGCACCATCCAGCGCGAAAATGCGTTATAAGTCATGGTCATGGCATATTCCAGCTCACTGAGCTCCCATCCCTCTTTGTCCGCCAGATGAGCTGAAGAAACAATGGGAATCGGCTTTTTTCCTGACGTTGTATTATCGGACGTAACCATGGTTTATTCCTCCACTCAGCCGCGTTTAAGTTCCGGCAGATACATAACAATTTGCGGAAATACCGTAATCAGTACCACCGCCAGCAGCAGCAATAGAAAAAACGGAAAGGCCGCCGCAGCAATTTTTAGAATATTCTTTCCCGTCAGCCCTTGAATGACAAACAGATTGAAGCCCACAGGGGGCGTTATCTGGCTCATTTCCACAACTATAACCAGATAAATGCCAAACCAGAGCGGATCAATTCCCGCCCCCTCAATCATAGGCAATATGATTGACGTCGTCAGGACGACGACAGATATACCATCCAAAAAGCACCCAAGAATGATGAAAAACACCGTAAGTGCCGCCAGCAGTGCAAACGGGGAAAGCTCAAATGCCCCAATCCATGCGGCCAGATTGCGCGGAATGCCTGAAAATCCCATAGACGTAGTCAAAAATGCAGCTGCCACCAGAATAAATGCAATCATACTTGAGGTAATCGTGGCCCCCATCAGGCTTTGCATGAACATTTTTTTATTCAAATTACCGCCCCGCCATGCCAGCAGCAAAGACAAGGCAACCCCCATCGCGGCGGCGTCAGTGGGTGAGGCAATTCCGGCATAAATTGAGCCAATGACTCCCACAATAAGCAAAATTACCGGCACCAGACGACGCGAGGCTTTGACCTTTTGCATAAAAGTCAGCTCATCAGGCTCCTTGGGGATTTTGTCCCCCAGCATCAGAGCACGCACCACCACATAGCCCCCAAACAGTCCCACCAGCATAAGACCGGGTAAAACCCCGGCGATAAACAGTTGCGCGATGGATTGTTCCGTAGCCACCCCATAAACAATAAGGATAATTGAGGGGGGGATCAGCAGGCCAAGGGTTGCCGACCCTGCCAGCGTGCCCAATACCAGACTTTCAGGATATCCACGTTTGTTCAACTCCGGCAACGACATTTTGCCGATTGTCGCAGCGGTTGCCGCCGAAGAGCCAGAGACCGCAGCAAAAATAGCGCAGCCCAGCACATTTACATGCAACAACCGGCCCGGCAGTTTAACCAGCCATGGTGCAAGCCCTGAAAACATGTCCTCAGACATACGACTGCGCAACAATATTTCCCCCATCCAGATAAACATTGGCAGAGCCGCCAACGCCCATGAATGGGACGCCCCCCACATAATCGTTGCCATCACCTGCCCGATCGGGGCCGAAGAAAAAATTGCCATGCCGGCAATAGCAACAATAATCAGGGAAAAGGCCACCCAGACCCCCGAGGCAAGCAAGGCCAGAAGTCCAACAAGCAACAAAGTAATTATGATAATTTCAGACATCGCTTTACTCTCCGGTCTCGATCTGGCCTTGAGAAACCAACACCACTTTTTTGGCCAATATGGTCTGAACCGTCAGGTCACAAAGCGCCAACGCCAAAATGGCCATCCCCACCACCAGGCTTAACTGCGGAATCCAGATCGGTACGGCCACAATTCCAGGCGACATATCGCCAAACCGATACGAGTCATGGGCAAGTTTTCCCATAAACCAGGTGCCATAAATGGCCGTTGCGGCGCTCACGCCAAGGGCAAAGGTTTCAAGCACCATTTGCGCCCGAGGCGGCAGGAACTGCACCACCAGCGTTACCCGAATATGCCCCCCGCGCGTCAGCGTGTACGCCAGCGCCAAAAACGATGCCGCCGCCAGAAAAAACCCGGCAAATTCAGCATAGGAGGGAATGGTGAGGGTAACGGAAGTGCCAAATATTTTAGTCGTCAGATTTAGCAGAACCTGCACCGTGACCAAAATGCAGATCAACACCAAAAACCCGGCTGAGACAGCACCGGACACCAGATAGGTTCGATCAAGGAACTTTCTCATCACGTTTCCCCCGCACAAAAATGAAATTTTTTTGAAAACTAATTCTTACACCAGACGCTCTTTTGCCCGGCGGTAACTGACAGGCGGAAAAACTTCCCCGCCCGCCTTTATCCATATTTTATTCAGAAATGTTCTGGCCTACTGATTATAGGTGGAAACAATCCCTTTGGCATCTTCAGATGCAGAAGCATCCCAATCCACCTGCATTTGCGCCCCGATGGCCTTAAGACCCTCCATCAGTTCCGCACTCGGCTCAACCACATTCATGCCGTTTTCAGCCAAAGTTGCTGTTTTGCTATCGGTTTCAGCCCGGCTCATTTCCCAGCCGCGTTGTTCCGCATTTGCAGCAGCGTTCAAAATTGCCTCTTGAACTGAAGCGTCAAGGCTATCAAAAGCAGCCTTATTCACCACAACGATGTTTTTAGGCACCCAGGCATTAATCGGTGTGTAAGTTTCAACAAAATCCCAGGCCTGCGAGCTAACCCCGGTCGAAGGTGAAGTAATCATTGCTTCCACCTGTCCGGTTGCAAATGCCTGAGGAATATCGGGGCTTTCCACCTGGGTTGGCGCAGCTCCGGCGAGGGCGGCAAACTTTTCAAGAGCCGCATTGTAGGCGCGGAACTTGAGACCACCCAGATCAGAAACCGAGTTAACTTCATTTGCCGTATAGAGGCCCTGAGGAGGCCATGGAACAGCAAAGAGAGGCATAAGACCCTGCTTTGCCAGCAATTCAGTAACCACCGGGCGCTGTGCAGCCCACAGTTTTTCCGCATCCTCATAAGATGTTGCAACAAATGGCTGTGAATCTATACCATAGGCCGCATCTTCATTGGACAGGCGCGAGAGGAAAAATTCCCCAATGGGCACCTGTTGTGAGCGCACTGCGTTTTTAATGTCAGGGTGCTTAAACAGCGAACCGGCAGAATGTACGGTAATGTTCATGGCGCCATCAGTGGATGCGGCAACCTCTTCAGCAAACTCAATGATATTTGCCGTGTGAAATACTTTGTCCGAATACGGCGTTGGCATATCCCAGCTTTGCGCCAATGCGCTCCCTGGAATGCAAACCGCCGCGGCAAACAATGCCCCTTTGATAATTTTGTTCATAAGTCTTTCTCCCTGTTTGACTTAAAATTATGTGACTTGCTTTTCTCTTTTAGATTGAATTGCCAATGGTGTTAGTGGTTTTAATCACACCTCCCATCAACATCACCTCAACCTTCTCCGATCTTCAAGGCCTGAAAATGACAAACGAATAGAGACTTTTGTCATCCTGGAAACAGTCTGATTAATGACCCAAATAGCATTCACGGCAACACTTCATATCACCCTCAATATCTGAATCGGTGACAAAACGCTAACATTTCATCAACAAATAATCAATGTCCTGCCACCCCTTATTAACTGAACGAAGCAAGCTTGGGTTCAGGTCGCCTCTGCTCTCAGGCTAACGCAACCTGATTTCAGGTTCTGGAAATCTCATCGGCATCACCTTGCGCCGCCCTTGCGGTGGGAGAAATCATTTTTACGCCCTCCCCTTTGCCGGTCACCGCAAAAAACTCTTCCCGTTCTTTTTGGGTCGACATGAAAAACGGGAAGCGGCGCGCAACCTTGTCGCGAATTGCAGAAATCTCAGCTGCATAAAGATGCATGGGAAAAGAAATACCCGGATAATAGCCCACCCCCTCAAGTCGTTTGAAACCAAATATCCGCCGGTAAAAAGCAGCATGTTCCGCCCGCACCGAGGAGATGCAATATTTAACATCAAAATATTCTGAAGCCATGGTTGCAACCCTCAATGTCAAAAACGGTAAAGCCGGATATTTCAATGTTGCCTCATGGTCAGCGGTAAATCGGGAAGGATCAATATAGCTCTCCCCGGCATCAAGCAATTTGTTCAAAGTATCAGGAAATGCAAGGCCGGAGGGGGAAATTCTTTGCTGAGGGGTCACATGATGAAAGCGGATTGAGCTCACAAGTTTCCCTGAAATATAAACACCAAAACAATAAACATTGGGCGCATTGTCATGCTCATCAAACACTACTTTTTCAGAATTTGGCACAATAAATTCTTCGCGCCGATAGGCCTCATATCTCAGCCGGTAAACCGGATCAAACTGATCGGCAAAGGGCACCCGCCGATACTCAACGCTATCAAGAATATCCAATAAATTTGAAGCAAATTTTGAATGGGGAGATGAAGTGTCTCCCTCGTTTTTTTGAGCCAAAATATCAATCCACACTTGCCCCCAAAATCGAGGTCTATTGCAAGCTTAAGGAATTATTAAGGATACGGAAACGGCTATGATTAACCAATTATAAACATGATTAACGGGCCGCAGTAAAAAGCACTTATCCGGTTGTTTTAGTGGAATATTCATCAGAAAAGTCACGAACCGATCCACCACTTAACAGCGTAATCAGGCTATAAATTTCGCTTTGCGGAACCGGGGCACCAAACAAATATCCCTGCACCAGGTCAACCAGTTCAAGTCCGGCAACCACATCCAGCTGCTCCTGGGTTTCCACCCCCTCAACAGTCACCTTCATATTGAGGTCACGCCCCAGCACCGCAATATTACGCATGAGCTGTTTTGCTGTTGGATCATTAGTAACATTCATAGTGAATGTGCGATCAATCTTAAGCTTGGTAAAGGGCAGATTATGCAAATACCCAAGGGAAGAATATCCGGTGCCAAAGTCATCCAGCGCAATCCCCACCCCATGTGTTGCCAATTCCTCAAGCGCCTTGGAGGCAGTTTCCAGTTCCTCCACCAACACAGATTCAGTCACTTCAATTTCCAGCCGATCCGCACTCAGTCCTGATTGAGCAAGCGCTGAAAAAACCATTTCCTGCACATTCTCTCCCCTGAAATCCCAGGCAGAAATATTAACGGCCACCCCGATATTGTCCGGCCATTTAGCGCATTCAAGTGTCGCAGTATGCAAAGCCCAGTCAGTAATCTGGGAAATAATCCCCATTTCTTCCGCCAATGGAACAAACACAGATGGCGGTACAATTCCAAGTTCACGATCATGCCAGCGCGCCAGTGCCTCACATCCCACAACTTTTCGGGTGCCCATATCAATGACCGGCTGATAGGCCAGCTGCAGGTCATCATTTTCAATGGCAACCAGTAGCGCTGATTTCATAATCTGCTTGTTACGATAGGCAACGCACATATCGGACGTATAAACAGTACGAATACCTTTTCCATTAGCTTTTGAACGATAAAGGGCCAGATCTGCGCGCTGTAACAATGTCTCAAGACTGCATTCTTCACTTGAACTGATTACCAGGCCCGCGCTGGTTCCAATTTCAAAATTCTGCTGATCCAGCGTAAACGGTTCCGCCAGCGTATCCAATAAGTGCTCTACAATATGTCTGGTTTGTTCCATGTGCACATTCTGGTCAAAAAACGCCACAAATTCATCTCCACCAAAGCGCCCCACCATGACATTTGAATCAAACGCCTGGCGCAACCGCCGTGCCAGCATGGTCAAAACACGGTCACCCACCGGATGCCCGAACGTATCATTGATATGTTTGAAATCATCAATATCCAATACCAGCAGGCCCACATTGCTTTCATACCCGCTTTGCTGGATTATGCGTAAACGGCTGGAAACCTGCTCGCTGAAATAAGCCCGATTCGGCAAATTGGTCGCAGGATCAAATCGCGCCATAAACTTGATCCGGTTTTCAGATTGCATCCGCTCGGTAATATCTTCCATAACCAGAACTGTCTGTCGGTCACTGCGGTTGATCGACATTTCACAATGACGCCCGTCCAGCAATTGCAACACCAGCTTGCTTTCTCCAATATTGGCGACAGCGCTTGCCAGACGCTGCCCCGCCAACTGGGTAAGCTGACCCCGCCTGTCCGAAATCTGGATCAGGTCAGAAAAGTTTTTCCCAAGGCATTGATAGTCAATATTTCCGCACAGCATTTCCTGCATTTGATCATTGACCACAACAATTTGCAGATTTTCATCCAGCATCAGCAGGCCATGGGACATGGTCGAAAGCGCCCCGTCCAGTTCCTCAGCCAGACGGCTCACCTCCACCCGATCGCGCACCGCGCTAAGCAACACATTGCGCACATCCCGGGCCAATGTGCGATAGCTCACCATCATGGGAATAAACATTCCCGCCAGAAAAATATGTAAAATATCCCCGTCAATCACCAGCCCCAGACACATGGGAACCCCCAGCAGTATCAGCTGCAGCGTGACCAGACGATCAAGGCCATAATTCCGCGCCACAATGCCAACCATTGCGGCCATTGAAGTAAGCAGACTACATAAAATTGCAAATTCATCGCGCACAAAAACCAGACTTACAAAACACCAGACCCCGAAAATAATAGCCGCGGCGCCGCCTGAAAGTGTTGCCTGCATTTCCCAATACTCAGCCCCCCCCGCATCTTCACTTCCAATGTTTTGCGCCCTGAACTGATCCGCCTGCCTGCTGCGCCAGATCGCCATCAAAACAAACAAAACTGAGAACACATAAAGCACCGGAGCCTGCGCGCTAAATCCGGCAACCGCACTGGCAAAAGCCGAAACCAGCGTACCCACAGACAATGCCAGTTTGTCCTTGAACAACGAGGACACAATCGACACATAATCGAGGGCGGGCATTTTGTTTCTGGCAGACTTAAGCATGCATAGAATTTTTCATTTGATCATCACTTGCTTTCATTTAGCCTTGAACAGGTTAAAATTATCTCTAGGAGAGCCAAACCTTACAAGTTATCATGTCTCCCAGATGCCTTGTATCAAGTGCCTTGTATCAAGTGCCTGGTATCAAGTGCCTGGTATCAAGTGCCTTTATCAAACTTCGGACAACAAAGCGCCTTAGGCAAACAGTTCCCCAACCTTGTGTTTCCGTTTCAACTACCGGACAAATTTTAAGAAAGCCCCCAATGTTCAACGCAATTTCCAAATTCTTCTCCGGCAACGCCCCAGCGGTTGAGGCGCCCCTTGATCCAAAACTGGCGGTGGCCGCTCTTTTGGTTCATCTCATCGACATCGACGGAGAAACGACCCCTCAAGAACGTCAGGTTGTTTCAAGTATATTACAGGAGCATTTTGAACTGGACACAAATCAGGTGGAAAAACTGATTGCCCTTGCCCACCAAAAGGATTCCGAAGCTGTGGACTTGTATCAGTTCACCTCCATCATTACCCAGATGGAAATGGAACAGCGCATTGAAATTATTGCCATGATGTGGCAGGTGGTCTTTTCCGACGGAAAAAATCACGAAATGGAAGACAATATGGTCTGGCGGGTCGCCGAACTCATTGG
>JAJRRJ010000160.1 GCA_024279575.1 Alphaproteobacteria bacterium
CATCGCCAACAAAATTGATCCCGGTGACGCCATGGACAAGGATCTTTATGACCTGCCGCCCGAGGAACTCAAGGAAATCCCAACCGTTGCAGCTTCGCTTCGTGAAGCTTTGGAAGCGTTGGACAAAGACCGCGATTTCCTCAAAGCCGGCGCTGTATTCGATGACGACCAGATCGACGCCTATATCGAATTGAAAATGGAAGAAGTCATTCGCTTCGAACACACACCCCATCCGGTTGAATTCGAATTATACTATTCAGCATAGGCCTTCACAAAGCGAAGGATGTTCTCCCTAACCTTAGGGGCCCCTCGGGGCCCCTTTTTTTATGGCCGCCTGGCAAAATCTATCCAGCCCCCCCCTCATCATCACCCGGAAATTCAACAACACGAACAATCGGCCCCGCTGCACATTCGCAGCACCAGCAAGCCAGGTCGCGTACGCTGGCAAAACACAGTTTTTCAGATAGCAGGCCTGCACCAGATTTTCAAAGAAAGTAAAACAGTGTCGCCAGCACGGACGTTATCATCCGATGCGAAAGACGAAGATGGGCAAGCCGGTACGCAAAACTAAAAAATCCGGCCCGCAACCATCCGGTCGCGAAGTCACTTGGAACGTCAGCAGTCTTATAAACAACACCGCCTTCAAATTGTCTTCGCATACGGCTACTCCATACAAATTCCGTATGACCACAACCTAACACCGAGCACTTAAAAAAGTGTCGATGACACGGTAACCAGTTAGCAAGACTCCCTAACAAATCGTCACCGCTCTATAATGCCCCGGAAATCAGGCACGCAAGGCAACTATTTGTATTATCGCCTTCCAGGGTTTGCGCAAAAAAACTAAACGAACCCAACATGCCTGTGCCATTTTGGTATGCTATTGAAAGACAACACTATTGATTCGGCGAAGTAATTTGCGCCCAAGCGGAATATAATATGAGCCAGCACAACGACTTGTTTTCCAGCAATAACATCCCGGACACCAAAAGCACCCCGGCATCACAACCGACCAAGAAGGTAGAGGGTTATTCAGCAGCTGACATTGAGGTCCTTGAGGGACTTGAACCAGTGCGCCGGCGTCCTGGCATGTATATCGGGGGCACCGATGCCACCGCGTTGCACCATCTGTTTGCCGAAGTAATCGACAATTCCATGGACGAGGCCATTGCCGGGCATGCATCACGCATTGAAGTTCATCTGGGAGAAGACGGATTTTTGTCCGTTACCGATAATGGCCGCGGCATTCCAGTTGGCGCGCACCCAAAATTTCCCGATAAGTCTGCCCTGGAAATTATCATGACCACCCTGCATGCCGGGGGAAAGTTTGATTCCAAAGCCTACGAAACCTCCGGCGGTTTGCACGGGGTTGGTGTGTCGGTCGTCAATGCGTTGTCCGATGAGTTGGTTGTAGAAGTTGCTATCGAGCAAACCCTTTATGTGCAGGAATATTCAAGGGGCCACGCCAAAGGCCCTTTAAGTCAGGGTGAAAAAGTTCACAACCGGCGCGGCACCACCATTCGCTTTCACCCCGACGCTCAAATTTTTGGTCCCAAGGCAAAATTTTCTGCCGCCCGCCTGTTCAAAATGGCACGGGCAAAGGCCTATTTGTTTGGCGGCGTAGAAATTCGCTGGTCCTGTGATGAAACTCTTGCCACCGATGATGTGCCTGCAAAAGCGGTCTTTCATTATCCTGGCGGCCTGCGCGATTTCATGGAGGGCCGCATTGAGGGACAACCCCGCATCGTTGACGACATCTTCTTCGGTCACAGCGGCAAACCTGGCACCCACGGCTATACGGAATGGGCCATTTCCTGGTTTGTTGGAGATGGCTTTACGTCCTCCTATTGCAACACGGTCCCTACCCGCGATGGCGGCGCCCACGAATCAGGTCTGCGCACCGCTTTATTGCGCTCCTTAAAGGCCTACGCTGAACTTACCGGCAACAAACGCGCCTCCATAATCAATGCCGATGACGTCCTGTCCCACTGTGGGGCCATGCTCTCCGTGTTTATGCGCGAACCCGAGTTTGTCGGACAAACCAAAGATCGCCTTTCCTCTACCGAAGCCACCAAAATCGTTGATACTGCAATCCGAGATGCCTTTGATCAATGGCTTGGCGGCTCCCCCAATCAGGCCAACAAGCTTCTGGAGTGGGCGTTAGATCGCGCTGAAGAACGTTTGCGCCGCCGCAAACAAAAAGAAATTGATCGTCAAAGTGCCACCCGACGCCTGCGTTTGCCCGGCAAACTTGCCGATTGTTCTTCTGGCGCAACGCAAGGAGCAGAACTGTTCATTGTTGAAGGGGATAGCGCGGGCGGTTCTGCCAAACAGGCGCGCAACCGCAAGCATCAGGCCGTCCTTCCCTTACGGGGTAAAATCCTCAATGTTGCTGGTGTATCGCGTGAGAAACTTACCGCCAACCAACAAATTGGCGATATTATACAGGCGCTAGGTGTTGGTACCCGCGAGCGCTATTCAGATGATGACCTGCGTTATGATAAGATAATAATCATGACCGACGCTGATGTTGATGGCGCCCATATCGCCTCACTGCTAATGACCTTGTTCTTTAAGGAAATGCCTCAACTCATTGATAATGGACACTTATACCTCGCCCTTCCCCCTCTATTCCGAATGACCCAGGGTGATAACACTCACTATGCACGCGACGATGCACATCGGGACGAATTGCTGGAAACTGTATTTCACAAACGCTCAAAAGTAGACGTCACGCGCTTTAAGGGGTTGGGGGAAATGCCCCATCAACACCTGAAAGAAACCACTATGAGTCCAAAAACCCGCACATTACTTCAGGTAAAAGTAGAGAATGATCGCACAGTTACTACTCAGGCAGTCGATGACCTGATGGGCAACAGGCCCGAAATGCGATTTGCCTTTATTCAAAACAACGCAGAATTTGCTGCTGAACTTGACATATAATCAGAACAGAACACTTTGCTTGCCCTAGCATGTTAATCTTACACCAAAGCACGATGTTGACTTGTATAGTTCAATCGCTATTGTCCGGCCTTGATGGCCATTCACACACGCCCCACTGTTCCAGGAGGGGCACTTTGACTAGAGAAATGTAGAAAACCCATCTATTTCATCCAACTAAAATTATATCAAACGACTGGATATTTACTTGAACGAAAACTTCGAAAGCCTTGGGCTAAGCGATAAAGTGACTAAAGCTGTTGCCGATGCGGGTTACAAAACCCCCACGGAAATACAGGTACAGGCAATTCCCCACGTGCTACAAAAGCGTGACCTGATTGCCATTGCACAAACCGGAACCGGAAAAACCGCATCCTTCGTTTTACCGATGCTTACATTGCTGGAAAAAGGGCGCGCCCGTGCCCGCATGCCACGCACACTCATCCTTGAGCCAACGCGCGAACTCGCCGCGCAGGTTTTTGAAAACTTTGAAAAATACGGCAAAAACCACCGCTTGAATGTTGCTCTGCTTATTGGCGGCGTCTCCTTTGTCGAACAAAACAAAATACTGGACCGTGGCGCTGATGTTCTCATTGCCACTCCTGGGCGGTTACTGGACCATTTTGAACGTGGCCGCCTGCTGATGACCGGCACAGAACTATTCGTCATTGATGAAGCAGACCGGATGCTGGACATGGGGTTCATTCCCGATATTGAACGAATTTCAAGCCTCCTGCCGCCACGTCGCCAAACCCTTTTCTTCTCCGCAACTATGCCGGATGAAATCCGAAGACTGTCAGAAAAATTCCTTAAAAACCCTGCAGAAATCCAGGTTGCACGACAAAATTCAACAGCAGAAACCATTACCCAAAGCCTGGTAAAAACCGGTTCCAAGCCATTTGAAAAGCGAGAAACCCTGCGCGCTCAAATTCAGGCAGCAGCCGATCTTAAAAATGCAATTATCTTTTGCAATCGCAAACGCGATATCACTGTCCTGGATAAGTCCTTGAAAAAACACGGATATAATTCAAACGCATTACACGGTGATATGGATCAGAAAAGCCGAACGCAAACTCTTGCCGCGTTCAAAAACGGTGATTTGAAATTTTTGATTGCCAGCGACGTTGCTGCCCGTGGCCTTGATATCCCCGATGTCAGCCATGTTTTTAACTACGACATCCCAACCCAGTCAGAAGATTACGTCCATCGAATTGGCCGTACAGGACGGGCCGGTCGCTCAGGAACAGCGATAACCCTGGTGACCAGCGCGGAGACCAAATATTACAAGGCCATCGAAAAGCTGATTGGCAAGACTATAGAGTGGTCAACGGCTAATAAAATGCCTCCCGCTCAAAGCAAATCAACAGAAAAACCTGAGACAACGCAAAAAGAGTCGCAACAAAAGCGCACAGAACAAAGTGCCGCATCGCAACCCAAAAAATCTACGCAAAAACCTGTGCAGCAGAAAACACCTCAAAAGCCAAAAAACCAGGACAAAAGACCCAACAAAAACAGCCCCACACCATTTGGTGAAGAAAGCGCAGTACCTGCATTTTTATTGCAATCAATGCATCAGTAGTTACCCTCTTTTAACCTATTGGATTTACCTCAACTTAACTCTCTTGAGTCATAGTTCTTCATAATGAAGATCATTTATAAAAGTGGATGGGGAAAATTGTGGCAACCGACGAATTTACTCGGGCACTAGCCTACGCTAATTCAGCACTTAGTCTTTTAAAGCGCGGCGAAGTACCGCCATTTCC
>JAJRRJ010000161.1 GCA_024279575.1 Alphaproteobacteria bacterium
CCAAACTCACTGTCATTCATCAACTCAATAGCCTCTTCGTCCGAGCTTACTTTCATGATGCCCACAACCGGGCCAAAGCTTTCATCGCGCATAACGCGCATGGAGTGATTGACGTTGGTCAATATCTGGGGAGAAAGATAAGTGCCCCCGTCATCTTCCGCAAAAGTTTCAATATGGGCCTTTGCCCCATCCGCCAGCGCTTCAGAAATCTGGTTGCGCACCTCGTCGGCAAAGCGTTTTGCCGCCATTGGTCCAAGGGTTGTTTCAGCGTCCAGCGGATTGCCCAGCTTATAGGCGGAAACAATGGCTACAGCCTTTTCCACAAAAGCATCATAAAGCGTATCAATCACATAAATCCGCTCGATCCCGCAACAGCACTGCCCCGAGTTAAACATTGCAGCGTCGATCAGCGTATCTACAGCTCCATCCAGATCAGCATCTTCCATGACATAGCCGGGGTCTTTCCCCCCCAGTTCAAGGCCAAGACTGGTGAAGGTGCCCGCCGCTGCTTTTTCCATGGCCACCCCGCCACCAACCGAGCCGGTGAAATTGACGAAGCCAAAGCTTTTTGAAGCAATCAAAGCCGAGGTTGTACCATGGTCAAGGAACATATTCTGGAACACATCTGCCGGAACACCGGCCTCAGTAAATGCCTGCACCATGCGTTCTCCAACCAGCAAAGTCTGTGTTGCATGTTGTAGCATAACAGCAGTGCCCGCAAGCAGGGCAGGGGCCACAGTGTTGATCGCTGTCATATAGGGATAGTTCCAGGGCGCGATCACCAGAACAACCCCATGGGGTTCCCGTTCAATCCGGCGTTCAAACCCGTCACTTTCTTCAACGATTATCGGTTTGAGAGCGTCAATAGCAATATCCGCCATGTGGCTGGCCCGTTCGTTAAAGCCGCCAAATTCGCCGCCATAGCGGGTCGGACGCCCCATTTGCCAGGCCAGTTCCTGAACAATTTCATCATTCATTTCACCGACGCGCGCAACCCCGGCCCGCACCAATGCCACCCGTTCTTCAATCGGGCGAGCGGCCCATTCTTTTTGCGCAACGCGGGCACGCGCAACCGCAGCGTCAGCTTCGCTTTGGGTTAATATCGGGCGTTCCGCATAAACCGAGCCATCAATGGGGGAAATACATTTAAGTGTTTTTGTCATGGTATTTTAGTTTCTCTTTTAGGCGCGTTCAAATCCGCGGGCAATTTCATAGGTTGTGACGACGCGGGCAAATTCTTCCTGCTCCCAGGTTGCGGCGCGATAATAGTGATCCACCACATCGTCCCCAAACGCTTCACGCAGCATTTTGGAGCCTTTAAGGGCGTCCCCCGCATCGCGCAAATTGGCTGGAATGTGATCTTCGGTTTTACTGGCATAGGCGTCCCCGGTCAGCGCTGGGCCAAGCTCAAGTTTTTCCTCAATGCCCTTAAGCCCGGCAGCCAATTGTGCGGCCATGGCCAGATAGGGGTTCATATCGGAGCCGCCAATGCGGCATTCCACCCGAACGGCCTTGGTGTCTGCGCCGCATAACCTGAAGCCGGCGGTACGGTTATCAACGGACCACGCGGTGCCGGTGGGGGCAAATGTGCCCTTTTGAAAGCGTTTATAGGAGTTGATATAGGGGGCCAGAAAATAGGTGTATTCGGGCGCATATTTAATCATCCCGGCAACATAGTGGGCCATTAAATCAGACATGCCATGCTTTTTGTCTGCATCAAAAAACACCGAATTGCCGTCCCTCCACAAAGACTGGTGCACATGGGATGAACTGCCCACTTTATCCGCATGCCATTTTGGCAAAAACGTTACCGCATGCCCTTTGGCCCATGCAATTTCCTTTACCGCATGTTTGGCGATCGTATGATGATCGGCGCAATTGAGCGGCGCATCATATTTGATGTTCAACTCTTCCTGCCCCGCTTCAGCTTCCCCCTTGGTGTTTTCAATCGGAATTCCTGCGGCATACAGGTGATTACGGATCGGGCGCATAATGGCCTCTTCCTTGGTGGTCTGCAAAATATGATAATCTTCATTATAGGCGCTGATCGGTTTCAGGTTGCAAAAGCCCTCGGCCCGGATTTCATCAAGGCTTTGTTCAAACAGGGAAAACTCCAGCTCGGTGGCCATCATGGCGTTTAGTCCCATGGCCTCAAGGCGTGCGATCTGCTTTTTGAGCACCGCGCGCGGAGAGTGGGAGACATCTTTGTGGGTATGATGATCAAGCACATCGCACAAAACCATTGCAGTTCCTTCAAGCCATGGCACCGGGCGCAATGTGTTAAGGTCGGGCTTCATAATGAAGTCCCCATATCCCCCCTCCCAACTGGAGGAGGCATAGCCGTCCGGGGTTGCCATTTCCAGATCAGTCGCCAGCAGATAATTGCAACAATGGGTTTCCTCATAGGCGCTATCCACAAAATGCTGTGCGTGAAAACGCTTGCCCATCAGGCGTCCCTGCATATCCACAAGACAGACCAGAACCGTGTCAATCTCGCCACTCGCGACCTGTTTTCTCAACCCGTCAAACGTCAAATTTCCAGTCATGATTTTGTCCTGCAAAAAAGGGGAAGCCTCGACAAATTACCGCCGAGGCAAAAATTTATTTCATTAAACGGCTTGCCCCAGTTTTAATGCCGGGGCAAGCCAAATTTTGCCTAAGAATAACGATACGGACGGCCAGCTTTTTCCATCGTCGCGTTATAGTCCTTAAAAATTTGAACAACCTTGGCTTTTACTTCGCTTTCTGCGGCAATTTCATCCCAGAAAACATGTGCAGCTGCTTCAACTTGTGCCCATTCTTCATCAGGAATTGAAGTCAATTCCATTTTGGGACCATTCACCCGAAGATCAGCTTCGCCGCCCCAATACCACCATTGGCGATAATAGTGCGAGCTGTCAGTCGCCAGTTTTAACAGGGTCTGAAGATGTGCGGGAAGTTCGTTATATCTGTCCATATTGGCAAAGAACGAACCGGCCCACGCCCCTGAAATGTTATTGGTCAGGAAGTAGTTGGTCACATCAGCCCAGCCCACCGTATAATCTTCGGTGATGCCTGACCATGCGATACCATCAAGTTCGCCGGTTTGTACGGCAACCTCAATATCTTCCCATGGCAACGTTACCGGAACCACACCAAACTGGGTGAGGAAGCGGCCAGCAGTCGGGAATGTGAACACCCGTAAGCCGCGCAAATCTTCCAAAGAGCGAATTGGTTCTTTGGTTGCAAAGTGGCACGGATCCCATGAACCGGCGGAAATATGCTTCACGCCAACTTTGGAATATTCTTCATCCCAGATTTCCCCAAGGCCATATTGATTGAACAATACAGGCACATCCAGCGAATACCGGCTGGCGAATGGAAAGTACCCGCCAAACACGGTGACTTCTGTTGGTGAGGCCATGGAATCATCGTCTGACTGCACAGCGTCAAGCGTGCCCCGCTGCATGGCGCGGAACAGTTCTGAGGTAGGCACCAGCTGATCGGCAAAGAA
>JAJRRJ010000162.1 GCA_024279575.1 Alphaproteobacteria bacterium
TTTGAAGCATGTCCTGCAGCACGACGAACCAGCGCGCGCAAACGCGCCAAAATTTCTTCCATATGGAAAGGCTTGGCTACATAATCATCTGCCCCCGCATCAATGCCCTGGACCTTGTCACTCCAGCGATCGCGGGCAGTCAGGATCAAAACGGGCATATCTCTGCCATCACGGCGCCATGCTTCAAGCACGCTCAAGCCATCCATTTGAGGTAATCCGATATCCAGAATGACAGCATCATAGGGTTCGGTATCCCCCAAAAAATGCCCTTCCTCGCCATCAAACGCAACGTCTACAACATAACTTGCGTCAATCAGGGCATCTTTAATTTGCCTGTTCAGATTAACATCGTCTTCAACAACAAGAATGCGCATGTTACCCTTTTCCCTTCACTAGAATCTAAGGTTCTAGCCCGCAATGTAAGGGCTTCCATCCGTTGCGCGCAACTCATAGTTTGTCATCGGGCCGGAAGGGGACAAAACTGTAAACTTATAATAGGGTTGTCCATCGATCATACAAACTTGGCGATTCAGGACTGTGGCACCATCTCCAACACCATTCATTCGCTTGATTTGATTAAAAGGTAAAAACCTACCTGCGCGGGTGGCATTTTGCGCCTCAACCGGACTTAGGCAGGGCCCAAGGGTTTTAGACAGGGAAAAAGACGCGCCGCCCCCAAAGGTCAGCACGCCCACGAGCGCAACATTGGCGATTTGATGCAATATTTGTTTCATGGGGACATGGTATTTCCATAAATATGAACCCAACCTGAACAAAGCCACACAAATCAGAGCTTATGCGCCAGCGATCTCATTTTTAAGCCCTTTGCGGAAAAATAATATTGCCAGCGCTTCAAACACGAGTTGCCCTGAGGCCTGTTGCTCAAATCCCGGCAGATCAATTCCCAGCATCTGGCCAATCCCGGCGATCAACATGGCAGTGGCAACAATATAGGTTTTATAACCGGTCAATATTTGCATGAAAAAATTCCTTTGGTTGATTAAATCTGGCCTGGGTTGAATTGGTGAAACAGTTACGCGTTCAGCCGCACGCAATGCAGCTTGGCGAACGCTTTGGACACGACGGCTCCAACCGCGACCAAATGTCGAAAAAGCAGGAAGGCGTCGCAAAAAACCCAGTCGGCGCTGGCAGAGCTGATTTATCAGCGCCTGCGCGCCAATATTGGAGTTGGCGCGGCGAACAGCAGCAAGGGTAATTGGGCCAACTACCCCGTCACGCAAAGAACCAACAATTGACTGCAGGGTTTTTACCGCCCTTGAGGGGCCACTGTTTACGGCAAAATCAAATAGGGCCAGATCAAGCCCTTTTGGCATTCCTGGCGCACCACAGCGACGCCAATACCGGGCGCGATAAATCGCCTCAATTTCCTTCGACTTTATTCGCCTTACCTCTGATTTTGATAGCTTCCACCACGGTTTTACTCCTCGCCACCTGGCAAGTGTTTTCCGTGTAATACCAAAATTCGTTGCTCCGCCCGGATCATTTGGATGGTCTACATAACCTCCCTCATGGCGCAAAACATGCGCAAGGCACTGTTCAAAACGTGTCATTTTCCTGCTCCGTTTTAGGGGGGATTTAGCCAGTGAAACTTCCGGTGACTGGGGCACCGGTCCCTTGAACGGCGCTGATCTGGCTTACTTCAAAAACAAATGGAGATAAGGCAGCTCCAAAATCATCGATCTGCTGGGCAGAAGAATAGGTAGCTCGAGCCATGGAGCAGGTAATTTGTCGAACTGGTACTGCGCCATCAAACATGCTCACGAGATACATTTCAGGCGAAAAATCCAGTGGCACATCGTTTCCGCTCCAACTGTCGCCCCCAATTTGAGTACGACGGTGCCAGGTAATAGAAATATCCTGTGTCCCTGCCATTTGTTTGGCTTTTGCATGGACAGGCGCAAAAGGCTTGGCAAGATTTGGCAATAAAGGAATTTCAACCCCCTGCCCTATCAAATCGGAACTTCCCGCAAAGGCACTTACATCAAGTGACTGGTCAAGCTGAGCGTTGGTGACCGGGGAATACGCAATTGCATCGGTGAGAAAAATTATCGCATTTCCAGCGTCGGCCAACTCATCTACAGCCGCTATTGTGTTACTTTGCCCACGCAACAAACCACTCAGGCGATAAACCCCGGCTCCCAGCAATTGAGCATGTTCAAATCCGACAATTTCACATTGTCCATCATTTTTTTGCACCGCAATCTGGTTAAGGCCATTCAACACATCAAGGCTGGTAACTGATGACAAGTGACCATCATAAATTTCAACCTGTAACTGACTGGAATGATCCCATAAATGGGAAGCTGCTGGCATTAACGCGGTAGATAAAACACCCAAAACGCAGTTATTGTGAAGTTGCCCAAGCAATGCGCCACCTTGATCATTCTTAAATAATACCGTTCCGGGCCAGGGGGTAGCAAAAGCACCCACCAATAATTGCGTCCCATCCACGTCTCCGCCTGATCCTGGGATATGAGTACCAAACAGCTCCGGCAACACAGTAATATGAGGCGCGCGCAATGAGGGTATCTTTCGATCAGCACCAAAGGAGACGGCATTTGCTTCAAGCGCAATTTGAGCGCTAATCTTAAGAACATTGCCTTAGCGAATAGCAGAAATTACGTAACGCGCATTTCCTGCATCTGCGATCTGGACAGTATCCCCCACTTCAAGGGACAAAAAAGACACGGGCAGGCTAAAATCCAGGGTTGTAGCGCTTTGGTTTTGTGCAAGCATGTTTTCCACTGACATGCGCGCGTTTTCTCCTTCCAATACCAGATTGGTAACCGCGCCTGCTCTTACGGGGTTCAGCCCCGCAATTGCGGTTATTGTTGCCGGTTGATAATCAGAAATCCGGTCGATATAGGTCAGCGCCAACTGACCAATGGATTCATCAAAATTTGCCTCATGCCGTGTCATAATCGGGCCAGCGCCGGCGGCGATCTGATTGCTGGAAACAGCAATCTGTGATGTCTCAGCGCGATTGAGAAACTGAATGCCACCAGCTCCATCGCGTACAATCATTCCAGAAGCATCCAGATAGGGTTCAATTGCCCGTCTGAAACTGACTATCGAATTCAATTGCGCACCTTGAACCAGAGGATTTACGGCACTGATCTGATCAAAGGAAATACCGTAATCTGCACCCATGGCCTCAATCAGTTCCTGACTGGTTGCTGTTCCCAATCGCCCTGTCATCCAATGACCTGTCAGATGATTTTCTCCGTCAGACCAGACATCCGTTCTATTGGGGAATGCGGGGAAAGGTCTAGCATCCCATGTCCAGACATATATTCTTTCCAGGTCAAGCATTTGTCCCCCATACTGGGTTGATTCTGGATTGTTCTCAGGGGAACCAGATTGCCACCACTTATGATGGGCACGCAAAAACTGACGTTGAATGTAAGGGTCTGGCTTGCCGTTTGAAAAATAGGGGCGTGCATTTTCTGCACTTTTTGCATCGCCAAAAACATTGGGTTGGTTGGAGCCTTTATCAACCGCACCGCACCCCAGCTCCGTGAACCAGATCGGTTTTGACTGAGGCACCCAGGCGGTAGGTATTGCCTCTCTCACCCCGCCCACCCGGTTATGATGAGTATTACTCCACCAACTTTTTATGTCCTTCAATCGCCAAATCCATGGCTCTTCTGCAACTCCATCGCTAATGGGGGAGCGGATCGCTCCCTCCCGGTCAGCCTCCGAAGCATAATACCAGTCAAACCCCTCACCCCCGGCAATGTTGGCCTGTAGATAACTCAAGTCATAAGGGTGACTTGTAATTGCCTCGTCAGGCTCCCCCTGGATCCCGCGCCAGTCAGACAAAGGCATATAATTGTCTATGCCCACTGCATCAATTGCAGAACTGGCCCAGAGGGGGTCCAGATGAAATATTTTGTCTCCGGGTGCATCCTGGGGTTGCAGGCCCGCATATTCGGACCAATCTGCACCATAGGAAAGTTTGGTTGTTGGCCCGACAATCGCTCGAACATCCGCTGCCAAAGTCACCAATTCATCCACAAAAGGGAATGCCGTTGGTGCATTTTGAAGCCATGTCAGCCCACGCAATTCAGAACCGATTAGCATTGCGTCAACGCCCCCTGCCATTTGAGCAAGGTTGGCATAGTGCAAAATCATACGTCGATAACCCCAGTCCAGAGGGCCAGAATAATTGACTGTGTGCGATGCATCAGAAAAATTTGCACCGGTTGCAGAACCGATAAACGCGTTAACCTGTGTATCTATTGCACCTGATCCGTTGGGGGAGGCGACTTCGCCCGGCGCCGGGAAGCAGGTAATTCGCCCGCGCCAGGGATAGGCACTTTGCCCGATCGCGCCGGTATAGGGGTCTGTCAGTGCATTATTGTGGGCAATATCCATCAGAACAAACGGATAAAGAGTTACTTTGAAACCACGGGATTTCAAATCTGCAATTGCGGCCAATACGGTATTGTCAGACGGCGTGCCCCCATATGCAGGAGCGCCCTCATATTGCGTCATCACCGGCACCTGATTTCGCGCATTGCCCGACACAATCCAATTGGTATCCGGGATGTTCTTTTGTGAATTTTCAACCCGGGGTTGAATTTTGCACTGCCCACACCGCAAATCATCTCCAAACCAGGCAACTACCAACGCCACATGTTTCAGGTTTGGACAAAGGGCGGCAAGCTCATCAATCGAAACACTCCAGTCAGAGGTCTGGCCTAATTGATTGGCGTTTTCACTTGCCATTTTCCCTGGAGAAACAACACGCACTCTTGGAACCGGATCATAGCCAAACTCAGTTGAACCCGGAATAATGGTAATCGCTTTGATAGATGGTTCAAGATCCCCAACCACCCGGCATAACTCAACGGAAATATTGGGAATACGATTGCCGAACTGGGCAAGGGGAAGAGCTTCAAATACCAGATAACAAAGACCACGATAAGCCGGGGTGTTATCCGCCCCCTGTTTGGCAGCAATCAAGGAATCAACAGGCTGGGACTGATCGCCGGAGTAAAAGCGAAAATTTATCCCTTCGGTTTCCAAAACTCGTCCATCAGCCCAAATCCGTCCCAAATGAGCCACTTCTCCTTCACAAAATCCAACTGCGAAATTGGCAACAAATTGTTCGTCAGGTGTTTGTGGCATCCCTTTGGATCCGGTATTTTGAACGGATTGACGTTCCAGATTTGTTGCCCAGATGACGTTTCCCGTTACACGATTCCAGCCGTAAATGCGCGGAATTACCCCCCCCTCTGATGACCCCTGCAAAGCAAAGGGTGCAGGCAGGGTTGTTTGTTGCTCCTCACCAAATATTGCGTTGTCAATTGCGCTTCCCGCTAAGGCGCCCAAGGCACGCCCAACGGTTGCACCAAAGGGGCCGCCAACTATTCCACCAGCGAATTGGCCGGCAAGAGAAAGTGCAAGAGTTGCCATAAATACTAGACCTTTTTTGGAAACGCGTAGGTTGAATGAATGCGCCGCTGCCAGCGTTTGTCCAGTGTAAGTTCAGTGACACCCAGCCGTTCCTGGGCATGGACAAACCGCCCCCCATCGATCAAAATTCCACAGTGTCGCGGCGGGATTTTTTTATGCATTTGAAACAGCAATACCGAACCGGGCACCAGTAAACCATGAAGCGGCACCAGTAGGTTTTCAGCAGCGTTCAACAGCAGTGATGCGCCACCGGGATCTTTGCCTGAGCGGGGATAGGGAGGAACAGAAAACGGCTCACCACCCAAAATCTTACGCCAGACCCCACACACCAGCCCAAGGCAATCGCAGCCACTCCCCATCTTGCTGCATTGATGACGGTAGGGCGTGCCCAGCCACTCCCTCGCTGCGGCAACAATCTGCCTGCTATGCTCACTCAACTGATAAGTGCCGAGCCGGAAAAGTCATCTTGAGGCTTGGGATATGACAGTAAAAAGTCATTCCCGGGAATGTGGGGGAAACCCTGAAAATTCGCACGATTTGAAAACCTGTCTCCGCAGGTGGAAAAACGCCTGTCGCATCCCACTTTGACAATAAATTCATCCCCGATCTCTACCCAGTCTCCAACAGGCTCAGCAAAACACATGGTTGCAACTGAACCTGAAAGCGTATGGTTTTGCACATCGTCGAATAGTTTGAGGCGTACCCCGGAGGTCCACTTCAACCTGCCATGGGTGAACCAGTTTGAGCTAAAGCCACTCAGTCCCGTCACCTCAATACAAAAACGGTTTACAACAGTTAATATCGTTGCACTGGCGCTAAACAATGCATGATCAACATCTATGCCACATTTGGGATCCCCCACCCAAACGTCGCATATGGACTGATAGTAGCGGCCCTGGGGCACATTCATCGCCTGTTGCTGCGATCGTAATTCTGCACGATACAGGCCATCTTCCCGAACAATTTCCCCAATGGTATCCTTGCGCAAAAGTTCGCGCATTGAAACATCTGACCAATTTACACGGTAGGTTTTAACCACGGCACCGCGATAACGGCCCAACTCAATATCCTGTTCGCTGATTGCTTCAGAGTGCAATATCCCCTGCACCTCGGACGTATCCACCTGAGCCCCCAGTTTGGTCGCCAATTCTGATCCTTCAAGCCCATTTGCGGGGGAAAACTCGACTCCCTCAAAGGCAATTTTTCGATCGTGATCGGTAAAGCCAAGAATTACGCCATCAGCTCTTTCAATGTGCCAGCAAGAGCATAAAGTTGTGGCACCACTCGCCAGATGTTGAGAAAACTCTAGTGAAAACTGTTTCATTCCAACACCTCAATTACAGGGATATTGGGCGCTATCGCCGCATCAAATCCGGCCATTTCAATTTCAAGATTGTCGGTATCAAA
>JAJRRJ010000008.1 GCA_024279575.1 Alphaproteobacteria bacterium
ATGCATGCAACGGGCAGCATTTTGCACTTGGGCAGTGGATTTATGATGCACTGTTCTCCCATTTTCAACCACAAATAAATAAAGCAGCCGGCGTATATATTTCGCTTGAAGGGGCACTGACGCATCTGCCCCTGCCCTGCCTGTTCGATAACAATAGGTACATGGTGGAGCAGGTAAGCCTAAGCACATTAGTAAGTGTAGTGCACAAGCCAGTTTCTCATCCGGTACAAAAGTCACCAGGGAACAAGGGAACCATTTTGTTCGGTGCAGACTATTCTTCGCTAAACGCCCCCACTTTGAATGCTTTGAGTAGTGAGCTGGATGCAATTCAAAGTGCGATACCGGAGGCATCCCAGGTCAGAAATCTGGCTTTCTCCAAGACACGCCTGGCAATCGAGTTGGAAAAACACCCCAAATTCGTGCACATTGCCGGGCATTTTCAATTTATACCCGGCGCTCTAAAAAGCTCTCACCTGATAATGGGAAACGGAGAAAAGCTGTTTATTTCCGAATTGGCAAGTAGCGAGTTCTGTTGGGAGGGTATTGAATGTGTGACATTGTCGGCATGCAATACAGCAACAATGGAAGAGGGAAATACAGGCTTGGAAAGTATGGCTTCCATAATTCTAAGCAAGGGTGCGAAGTCGGTAATTGCTTCCATTTGGCCGATCGATGATTTTCAAACAGCGGCGTTCATGAAAAAGTTTTACCAGGGAATGGTTTCATCCAGACCCCATTTGACAATTTCGCAGGCCCTTCGTTTTGCTCAACTGGAATCGATTAAATCGGCTCAAACAAACACCACACCTGCAATCGGAGGGCTTGGAGGATGTAACCACGACCTGTCTGCGCACCCCTATTACTGGGCAGGCTTTTCGCACTTCACCCGAAAACTATAAACCCTCTTCATGTTCTCCACAGTCTCATAGTATCCTAACTGTTCTTTCAAAAACACGAATTTCGCAAAAAAACAATTGCCGCATTGGTGCCAAATCAAGAAAAATTTGTTCAAAGAACTCAATCCCGCTCCCTTTGCACGGCGTCAAAATACTTTTAACGTGAACACGCATAATTAGCTTGGGGCACCTTGAAATAATATGAAGTCTTCTCAAAAATACGCAGAATTTGGCAAAAAACTTGATTATCTGGAAGGCATTTTGGGCGCGCAACTCCCAACATTGTATTTCAGCAAATCCTATCAGGCAGACTGGATTGACACCCTGCCTACCCAGTTCAGTCGCAAACGAAAAGGGGCTGAAGCGATTTCTAATCGCGAACTCTCAAAATTTATAGATTTATTTCAAATTGGAAAGCACCTCGACTTTCGCCTTTTCCAAATGGATTTTGATACGTTTGTAACCACGCTTGCCAACAATAATATAGGCACCCATGCAGGCCCCAAAACACAGCTTGAACGACAGGTCCTTCTTTCAATCCGCGACAACAATTACCCTGTTGCCATTTGCCGTGCCAGTGCTTACCGGGCGGGGGGAATCGGGGGCGATACAATGGAATCAGAAGTGCCGCAATTCAGGATACATGATCGCGTTTATCTACATGTGCCCATACTGGGAGAAGGACACCTTATGATTCTGAACGACCACACAGCCTATAGCGATCTGACCTGTCTTATGCCTTCCCGGTTTGCACCTGAAACGAATGTGAGAGGTAACAGCATACGGGTGCCGACAGAACAACAAAGCCTGCCCTATTTTCAGATTGCAGGACCGAAAGGCTTTTATCGGCTATTTGCTATTTGGACCAAAGAACCTATTCTCTCCCGGTTTTCGGACTTGAGCGTATTAGAAAACAGTCCAACGAATTTTAGCTCGATGAATTTCAAAATTCTATGCACCCTGATTAAAAACCGGGAACCGCAAAAGCTTACCGTAATGACAGGAGATTACTGGGTGAATTGACTTAGTAAATGAACTTTCCTGAACTATAGTTCCTGGAAATTTTGCGAAATTCCACCTCAGCTTTCTTTAACGTCCCCGTCATCCACATCAGTCCCCACGTCCGGCTCATCCGCATCGCCATCCCCATCCCCTTCATCTTCAACATTGCGCACAATTTCGATTTTTACCTTGGCCAAAAGCCCGGCCAGAGCACCAAGCACAGCCAGTGCAGGAGCCGCCAGCACGACAACACCGCCTACAACCGCACCAGCGGTCAGCGGCACTTCAAAAACTACATCGCTGTTCTTTGAACGCACCCGCAATTTATGCACATTCCCTTCGGAAACCAGCCGCGTGACTTCATCAATCAACTGATGCCCCGCCACTTCAACTTCTTCGGTAAATGTCTTCCAGCGACCTTTTTGGTTTTCTTCGTTCATAAGAAATCTCCTAAAATATGTTCACTACTCAGATAAGAATTTTGCAACAGTTTTCAAGTGAACAGCGTTAAGCCACAGACAAAACCCGCCTTTGGGGACAAAAACAAACACACTGGACAAAAGAATTATTCTGCCCCAATCTTTGCCGCTAAAACAAAAGGGGACGAACCAAATGACCGACCAACCTATTTCTCATGCAAACATGCTACAAAACGGCTTACGCCTCGATTGCCGATATTCCTTAACAGAGGCAATCGGATTCATCATTATCTGGCTGATAATTTCAGTTGTTACTTTGGGGATTGGCAGCTTTTTTGCCATTTATTATTTTTACAAAACCATCATCAATAAAACCTATGTCACTGATCGCACAGGTGCTGAAGTCGGGCGGCTAGACTGCGACCTGAACCTTGGTGAAGTCATTGGCCATGTCATAATCTGGATCCTGATTACCATCGTTACACTGGGTATTGGCCTGTTGTTTTATATGTTCCGCACGTTCCGTATGTGCATCAACAAAACCAGCATCACACCAGTCTAAGCTGCACATTTTTCATGCGTTGGAGCTTTTGGCATAGCCTATTTGCGCCGCCAAAGGCTCCACTTACGCTCAACCCAGAGCGCAAACCCGTTTACTGGTGCGCGCAAAAACGCCAGATCAACCGCCAGTAGCAACAGGCCAAGCGGCAACATCCATATCCCCAAAAGCGGCAAAATGGAAAACAAACCGCCAATTACCAGAATAACCCCAAGGGGGATTCGCACCCACACCATAATGGGTTGGCGCAAAACCGCAATAATTCGCCCAAGACCACCCGGCGCCTTTTGTTCGAGCTGATCAACCCGGCGGTTAAGGCGGCTTTCATCCCTTTGATGCGGTTCAACTGGCTCGTTTTCTCTATTTTTCAAAACTCTGCAACTCCAAAACTACTATCCGCGCCTACATATGGGGTCGCACAGAACAATTTTTAGGGGCAATCGACACAAGTTGCCTTAGTTTGGCCAATCATTCCCCTTCTGAGATATTTTTGCTACGCTGTTTTCAGCAACGCCGACCAGAAAGGCCCAAAAAAAGGCATGAGTACAAGATTAACGCGCCCCATTCTGGGTTTTACCGCCCTGTCAGCCCTTGCCGGTTGCTCCAACATATTGCCTTCCGGCTTTACCATCACTGATGCATTTACCCCGCGCCCAAACGTGCAGACAACCGCCGCCCCCTCAAGCGCCGGCACGCCTTTGCTTGGCGCAAGCGGAGCGAAAGACTGTCTGATCCGCGCCATGTATTTTGAATCAAACCGCTCCAGCGAAACGGGAATGCTGGCCGTTGGAACAGTGGTCATGAACCGGGTAAACTCGCCAAAGTTCGACAATGATGTATGTTCAGTTGTCGGCGCGCCGCGCCAATTTGCTCCCGGGGTTCTATCCCGGGAAATGAAAGAACAGCGTCCGGTTGCACTGGCAAGTGCGGTAGCTGACCGGATACTCGGGGGGGAGCGCCATGCCGGCGTACAAACCGCCAAGTTTTTCCATACTCAAGGCCTCACCTTCCCTTACACCAACATGCACTATGTGCTGAATGCTGGCGGCAATTCATTCTACATCAAGCGTACGCGTCGCTAAATAGTGCACCACAGTCGGGGCAATATTTTCCGTCGCGCGACCTTAGCCGCGGTCTGAAAATGCGATATGCCCAGCAAGGAATATCCAAAAAATATTATTGCACAACGGTGATTGTCTCAGCGGCCCGCGTCAAACCCGTATAGAGCCAGCGCGCCCGATCCTCCCGAAATACATAGCTTTCATCAAACAGATAAACATTGTCCCACTGGCTCCCCTGCGCCTTATGCACCGTCAGACAATAACCAAAGGTAAATTCATCCAGCCCCCGCCGTTCTGGCCAACTTAAGTTCGCCTCCTCGCCACTGAAAAACGCCTTATGGGTGACAACGCTGACTTCGCGTTTCCCCCCGTCTTCCGGCAACAGATCAAGGGCAATTTTTCCCTTGTTCTTGCGCTTGACCTCACTGACCAGCCACATTTGCCCATTAAGCAAGCGCCGCTTTGCATTATTGCGCAAACACACCAGCTTTTCCCCAACTGTGGGAAACTGATGTGGCAAACCCATAAGTTCGCGCAGTCGGTTATTATAATTCAACCGCGTTTTATTGCGCCCAACCAACACCTGATCCGCCTCGCGCACCTCACTTTGATCCACCTGGGATTTGGAAATCACTTTACTTTCACCATAGCGGCCCGTTTCCAGATATCCCCCCTCACGAATATCCATAGACATGGCAATTATAGGATTATCCGCTGCCTGCCGGTGGATTTGCGTCAACATTATATCCGGCTCTTCGATGATAAAATACCCTGCCCCCTGCACCGGGGGCAATTGAAAAGGATCCCCAAGAACCAGAACCTTGGTGCCAAAAGACAGCAAATCCTCTGCCAGTTGCTCATCCACCATCGACACTTCGTCAATAACAATCAGATCAGCGTCCGCCGCAGGACTTTCTTCATCCAATGCAAATCTCGGCTCCCCGTCCGCTTCGCTCACCATGGTGTAGATAAGCGAATGTATGGTGCTGGCCCCTTTACAGCCCCGCTTGCGCATCACCAGTGCCGCTTTGCCGGTAAACGCCGCATATTTAACACTGTTCAAATCCCCCGCCAAATGGCGCGCTAAAGTGGATTTGCCAGTGCCAGCCCACCCGAACAGCCTGAAAACCTGGGGCGCGTCTGGGGTTTTAAGCCAGGTAGAGACCGCTTTAAGTGCCTGATCCTGCTGCTCTGTCCATTTCAACATTCTAGAAAATCTCATTTCTTGGTGCCTGTCCGCCCTTCAGCGAATCTGAAAGGGCGTGACCTCCAGGCTCGATTGTCCATTATTTGTCTTTTAATACACATTAAAAATCCGCCCCCCAATGCTGACAATTTCATACCTGCATAAAAAACGCGTTTTATTGTCCATTGTGTTCACCATTGCAAACCTGACAACGGCGATTGCAGACAGTAATCAGCATATCCCCGAACGTATTTTTGGCGACGGGGAACCCTTCAACTATGACTAAACTCAACGGCGGGCGCCACGCCAGCCCCGCAATCGCTTATCCTGCTCAACAAGGAACACATCATGCGCTTTAAGAAACTCTTTGCAAAACTACTCCTGTCCACAGCACTACTTACCCCCCTGACCTCCCCCCTTGTGGCCCAAAGCGCCCCAATCGATGCCCGTGTGCATGAAAGGTTCCTCGCGACCTATACCGGTGTATGCGATGAACTCCTGACCGGCCCAGACCTCACTGCTATGAAACCTGCCATTTATCAGCTGTTTTATCGCAATGCCTATGATGAAAAAAGCCAGCCTGCCAACGAATACCGGCTTTATGAATACCCCTGTTATGCAGGGGCCTACAATTTCAGTTCGCTCTATTTCAGCGCCAATGAATATAACGAAGTCGCCCAGCTCTATTTTGCATTTCCAGATTTTGATGTCACCTATAAGGATGATGAAGAGAGCGTTGTCGACCAGATTACCCTCAATGGTTTTTCCACATGGGAAAGCCTGACAAACCCCGGATATGACGAAAAAACCATGACCCTTTATTCCAACAGCAGATGGCGCGGACTGGGAGATGCATCCTCCTCCGGGCGTTGGGAGTTTCGCAAGGGATCCTGGGTGCTGACAACCTATGACATAGATCCCACCTATGACGGCGAAATTTCAATGATACGGATTTTTGGTGAAGGCACGCCTCCCGCTTATGACTGAAAACATACTGGATCAGCAACAGTTGCTGGACAAGCCTGGCCCCCATAAAACTAGCAAAGCCTGCCTCTATACCAAAAAACTAAAACAGGTGGATTTAACTATTCTTGAGCAACTTATGGCAAAATCTATTGCCGCCACAACGGTCAAACATCCCCACTGACACCATAGCACCTCACCAATAAAAAGGGGCCGTGCTGACCATTGTCGAACACGACCCCAAAGAACCTGCCGGTTGCGCTGTTGAGGTTTAGGGGGACCACAACCGACCTATTCTCAAAAAGCTCACCGCATGCATGGGACGTTTGCTGCGTGAACTGACCCCTTATATGGGCACTAATTACGGCATAAAAAGAGCATTCACATAACTGTGATGATTTTCTTTGAAAATTAAAGTTTGCATCACGATAGCGGGTGGCCCATTATGTCCGACAATTTACCTTTTACTCACAACGGAGAACTCTATGAAATTCATCAGCCCCGCCCCCCTTCCCGCACAGGCATTTACCGATCCGGCCAAGGCATGGGAATACGCCCATGAAATATATGAACGCAACACCGCCTTCATTCGCGACAATTTCAAGGCGCTGACTACCGGGCGCAATCAAAAAGGCAAAGTGCGCGCGTTTTATCCAAAAATCAGCGTGAATATTACTTCATACCGCAAGTCCGCCTCCTCGCTGCCCTATGGTTTTTTGCATTCACCCGGACTTTACTCCACAACTCTAACCGCAACCGAGTTGTTCAAATCGTACCTGATTGACCAGTTTGCCCTTGTGCTTAAAAACCACGGCGGGGTTATCGAGGTCGCAGAATCTGACACACCAATTCCCCTGCACTATGCTGCCAACAGCGCCAACGGCATTGACGCTTCAGGACTTGAAGTCCCGTTGCGAGATCTGTTTGATGCGCCCGATTTGGGAAATACTGATGACGTAATTTCCAACGGCACGTTGATCCCTGAAGATGGGCATGCAAACCCCCTTGCAGCCTTTACTGCCCCCCGAATTGATTATTCCCTAAATCGCCTTTCCCACTACACCGCCACCGACGCAGAACACTTTCAGAATTTTGTAATTTTCACCAACTACCAGTTCTACATTGACGAATTCTGTGAGTTGGCCAAACAATACATGACCAATGGGCATGCAGATTACGACAGTTTTGTTGAACCGGGAAAC
>JAJRRJ010000163.1 GCA_024279575.1 Alphaproteobacteria bacterium
GGATTTTCAAATTGTTAGGGTTAAATCTTAAGGTTAATCCGCTTTTAACGAAATTACGGCATGTTGAATTCTATCGACCATATGTTGGTTTAAAAAAGGATTTATAAAATGCGTAAGCTGCTTGCTGTATCTGTTTCAGCGGTTATGGCGCTAACCGTCGCCCCGATGTCTATTGTTGGTTCGGCATATGGTGCTGATATACCCCAATATGTTCCCCCCACATACGATATTCCTGATCTTCCCCCAGTTGATTATGGTTTGGGTGGGTCTTTTTATCTTCGCGGGTCGGTTGCCGGTGCCATGTGGCAGGCAACGGATGGCACCTATTGCGGGTGCGTAGCCACATTTGAGACGCCCGGGTATGGCTATAGCGTTGGTGTTGGCTTTGGTTATGAAACCGGGGATGGCCTTCGTGGTGATGTAACAATCGATTATTTCAGCATTGACGACCTGACAACAACCGGGGCAACCCATACGGTTGATTTGCGCACCGGCCTTTTGCTGGTGAACGCATATTATGATATTTCCCTTGATGGCTATAGTTCAGCCAATGGCGGTTTTGGCGCCTATGTCGGGGCCGGTATTGGTTTTGCTAAAAACTACTCGGATGTTGAAGATGCTGTTCCTGCCCAGATTGCCTGGGGTACATCAGTTGAAGCTGCTGCTGCGGTGATGGTTGGTGTGACCTATGATATGGGTAATATGGTTGCAGATCTTGGCTATCGTGGTGTTTATATGAACAAGGTGATGAGCCAGCCACCTGCGGCGCCCCCTCCCTATTTGATCAATAATAACTTTCTGCATGAAATTCGTGGCACGTTGCGTTATCGCTTCAACTAAAGCCACTTACCTGCAATAAACATGATTTAACGGCGTTTCTTTTTGTAAGAAGCGCCGTTTTTGGTTGGGTAATGCCAGTTTGTTTATTGGTTTTTGCGGCGTTTCCAGAAAAGCACTACTGCCAATAGCAGGAAAATCAGGGCCAGTGTCATCCATACAATTCCGGCTTGTTCAAGATACACCGTGTTTGTTTCACTGTCATAGCACCGGCCCAGATCATTAAAGCACTCTTTCCAGCGAAAATGACGCTCGTAATATGCGTAAAAGAAAAAGGCTGAAGTGGAAGCACATAAATAGGCAAACATTCTTCTAAGCATTTGTGTTTCTCAAAAACATCATACTATTTCTTCTTTGTCTTGCTGGTTTCTTGTGGTGGAGTAAGCGTAACCTGAGGCGTTTGCTCTTTTAGTCTGTTTGCCCGACGCAATGCGTCCCTTAACACATATTCAATTTGCCCGTTAAGGGAACGCAACTCGTCATCTGACCAATGGGTCATCGCTAAAAGTATATCTTCATTGATACGCAGAAGATATGATTTGCGGGGTTTGGAGGGCATTGCTTTTTTCGTTTTAATAAATGGAACCGGTATTGATCACAGGCTAAGTCGTTCCATCCGAGCATAGCACAACCAGAAGATTGCTCACCATGCCAACGGCCCCTTCCACAATCAGGGAACGTGCTGCAATGACGGCACCGGCTGTTAGCACTGCAACATGGCTTGTGCGATTTCGCTGGGCTGTCGCCTAAATCATTTACCCAAATTAGCACTTGATTTTTATTTTGAAGGGGCGTAGTTCCCGCAGCGGGCCACCCCTCCCCAACGAGGGGCGCCTATCTGAAAGGGTAGTCAAAATGACAGATATTAAAGTGGCAAACGCCACAAAACCGGACATGTGTCCGGCCAATCCCAATTTTTCCTCTGGTCCCTGCACCAAGCGTCCCGGCTGGCATGTCGGTGTGCTTGAAAACGCACTTGTGGGGCGATCCCATCGTTCAAAACCGGGCAAGGCCCGGATTAAACAGGCGATGGACCTTACCCGTCAATTGCTTGAAATACCTGACGATTATCTTGTGGGCATTGTTCCCGCATCGGATACCGGTGCCATGGAAATGGCTATGTGGAGCTTGCTTGGTGCGCGCGGAGTTGATGTGCTGGCATGGGAGAGTTTTGGGGCCGGGTGGGTTACCGATATTCAAAAGCAGCTCAAGCTTGATGATGTGCGGGTGCTCAAAAGTGTCTATGGGCAATTGCCTGATCTGGAGAAGATTGATTTTGATCGCGACGTGATTTTTACCTGGAACGGCACCACTTCGGGGGTGCGGGTTCCTGATGCGAACTGGATTGATTCAGAGCGTCAAGGTTTAACAATTTGTGATGCAACTTCAGCAGTTTATGCGCAGGATCTGGACTTTTCCAAGCTCGATGTGACAACCTTTTCCTGGCAGAAAGTGCTGGGGGGGGAAGCGGCGCATGGCATGTTGATTTTATCGCCCCGGGCTGTGGAACGGTTAGAGAGTTTTACCCCGGACCGGGCTCTGCCCAAGATTTTTCGCCTTACCAAAAACGGTAAACTGAATCGTGGCATTTTTGATGTTGCCACCATCAATACCGTCTCAATGCTGGCGGTTGAAGATGTGATTGATGCGTTGGAATGGGGCCTTTCTATCGGCGGTCTCAAGGGCATGCAGGCTCGCGCCGATGCCAATGAAAAGGTAATTGCTGATTGGGTGCAAGCCACTGAGTGGGTTGAGTTTTTGGCTAAAGTTCCTGAACAGAGATCCAACACTTCGGTATGTTTAACAATCGCTGATCCGGCGGTGCTTGCACTACCTTTAGATGAGCAGTCCGCATTTGCAAAACGGCTGGTTTCCAGACTTGATGAGGCGGGTGTCGCCTATGATATCGGGGCCTATCGTGATGCGCCTTCGGGCCTAAGGATATGGTGCGGGTCAACGGTTGAAGCTGATGATCTCAAGGCGCTGACTCCGTGGCTGGACTGGGCTTTTGCGAGCGAAAAATCCTCCCTGTAACATATGCAAATTCACCTGTTTTTTTGCCAAATGACAGGCGAATTACAGGCGAATTACAGCACAATGACAGCAAAACTTTAGAAAAAAAATCGAATAGAAAATTAAATTTATCCCCTGACCAATTTTTACAACGGGGAAACTAACAGGAGGCTTCAATGCCTAAAGTTCTGGTATCCGACAAACTCAGCCCAACGGCTGTTCAGGTTTTCAAAGACAATAATGTTGACGTGGATTATTTGCCCGATGTGGGCAAAGATAAAGAAAAGCTGCTTGAGATTATCGGGCAGTATGATGGGCTGGCAATTCGTTCGGCGACCAAGGTGACGCAAAAAATTATTGATGCTGCCAGCAATCTCAAGGTTGTAGGGCGTGCTGGAATCGGGGTGGACAATGTGGACATTCCCGCGGCAACCGCCAAGGGTATTATTGTAATGAACACCCCGTTTGGAAATTCCATCACCACGGCGGAACATGCTATTTCACTGATGCTGGCGCTGGCACGGCAAATCCCGGAGGCGGATGCTTCAACACGGGCGTCAAAGTGGGAAAAATCGCGCTTTATGGGGGTTGAGGTCACCAACAAGATCTTTGGTTTGATTGGATGTGGCAATATTGGATCAATCGCTGCGGACCGGGCGCAGGGGTTGCGGATGAAAGTAATTGCTTTTGATCCGTTTTTAACACCGGAACGCGCGCTTGAACTTGGGGTCGAAAAAGTTGAGCTGGATGGCCTTTTGGCGCGCGCTGATTTCATTTCCCTGCACACGCCGCTGATTGATGCGACCCGGAATATTTTGAATGCAGAAGCGTTTGAAAAAATGAAGGATGGTATGCGGATTATCAATTGTGCGCGTGGCGGGTTGATTGATGAAGCGGCGCTGGCCGACGCCCTTAAAAGCGGCAAGGTAAAGGGGGCGGCGCTTGATGTATTTGAAAGCGAACCTGCCAAAGATAATCCGTTGTTTGAATTGCCCAACGTGATTTGCACCCCTCACCTCGGGGCCTCCACCAGCGAAGCGCAGGAGAATGTAGCGGTGCTGGTGGCGGAGCAATTGTCGGCCTATCTCAACGATGGTGAAATTACCAATGCCCTTAACTTCCCTTCCATTTCTGCCGAAGAAGCGCCCCGGTTAACGCCTTTTGTCAAGCTGGCTGAAATACTTGGCTCATTTGCCGGGCAGTTGACCCAGACCGGTATCACGGGGGTGAAAATAGAATATGAGGGTGATGTTGCTCAGATGAATGTAAAGCCGATGAGTGCGGCGGCGCTGACCGGTTTGTTGCGGCCACTTCTGGGGGAAGTGAATATGGTTTCTGCCCCGGCGCTGGCCAGGGAGCGTGGCATAGTGGTGGAAGTCACAACCCGTGAGCAACAGGGCGCTTATGAAAATTATATTCGCATCACAATCCAAAGTGAAACGCAGGAACGCTCGGTTGCCGGCACCATTTTTGCCGATGGCGAACCCCGGCTTATTCAGGTTAAAGGCATCAATATGGATGCGGCTTTGTCTCAGGATATGCTTTATATCACCAATGAGGACAAGCCGGGCTTTATCGGACGGCTGGGCACATTGCTTGGGGATCTGCAAATAAACATCGCCAACTTTAATCTGGGTCGGATGGCCGAGGGCGAGGGGGCCATTGCACTGCTTAATATTGATAGTGAAATGAGGTCGGAGCAATTGGCAAAGGTGGCAAAGCTTGAAGGGGTGACGCAGGCAACTTCGTTGCGGTTTTAGCGGTTTGCGGGCTTGACCTCTGATATGTACTGGACTGGATCACCCGGTTAAACCGGGTGATGGTGGGGTGGTCGGATTTGGCGACAGGTCAACCGGCATGATAACAAGGTAGCCAGCCATGTTGAGTGCTGTAACATGACCTTCCCGACTTTTTTGGAGAAACGAATGAACATTTCTGACCTGCCTGATTCTGATACGCCGTGGACTTCTCTTAAGGGGGTAAAATCTGTCATGGTCGGGCCGATTAAGGAGCCGATTGTTGCCAAGGTGATGGTGTCGGGGTCCAAGTCTGTTTCAAACCGGGCGCTGATTTTGGCGGCGATGGCAACCGGGGAATCACATCTGTCCGGTCTTTTGCGCTCAGATGATACCTGGTGGTGCGCTGATGCGTTGAGGCGGCTGGGGGCAGAGATTGATTTTGAGGGGACCGATGCGCGCATTTCGGGCATTGGCCAGACACGCCCCAAATCAGGGAATCTGCATGTGGGGTCGGCAGGAACCATTTCGCGGTTTTTGCCACCCATGCTTGTTGCCGGGGAAGCAGGACAATGGAAAATTACCGCATCCAAGCAAATGAGCAAACGCCCGGTGGGACCATTGTTTGATGCGTTGCGCGCCGGTGGTGCGAAAATTGAGTGTAGTGAACAGGAAAACTGTTTTCCGGCAATTTTGCATGGGAACAGTTTTAAGGGCGGGAAATTATCCATGTCAGGGGCTGTTTCCAGCCAGTTTATTTCCGGTGTCCTTATGGGGGCGGGGGCGAGCAAACAAGGGGTTGATCTTGTTGTTGAGGGGGGCATTGTACAAAGCGAATATGTGCAGATTACCCTTGATGTTATGCGCCATTTTGGCGCAGAAGTTTCAGCAAATGGGAATTTCACCCGGTTTGAAGTGGCTCCAACCGGGTATGTTGGCAAGGATCTGGCGGTGGAGGCGGATGCGTCAACCGCAACCTATTTTGCAGCGCTGGCGGCGGTCACTCAGGGGCGGATCACTTTGCTTAACCTTGGGAAAAAAACCCGCCAGCCTGATTATGGGTTTATGGAAATTCTGGAACGGATGGGCGCCAGCGTTAAGCGTGGTGAAGTTGAAACCACTATTGAAATGAAGGGCAAGCTTAAGGGCGGATTTGAGGTGGATATGCGCCCGTTATCTGATGCCACCTTGACATTGGCGGCCATTGCGCCGTTTGCCGATGGGCCTGTTCACATGCATTCAGTGGCCCATATTCGCCACCACGAGTGTGACCGCATTAGCGCCATGTGCCAGTCTCTGGCAGCAGTGGGGATAAAAGTTGAAGAATACGAGGATGGGCTGACGGTTTATCCCGGAGTGCCCAAATTTGGGATTCTTGATACGTTTGAAGACCATCGTATGGCCATGAGTCTGGCGGTGCTTGGCATTGCCGGGGCTGGAGTGGAATTGCTTGGTCCGGGATGTGTATCCAAAACCTGCCCCAGTTTTTTTGAGCAGTTGGCGGGCGTTGGGGCAAAGATTTCCGAGCAATAGGTCCTGGCCCTAATAATGGGGCGGGGGCGGCTCGCCGGAACCTGTGCCCTCGGCTGCGCCCTGTACATCACTTAGCTGTGCTTTCAGCCGTGAGATTTCCCGCTTGAGTTTTTCAAATTCCTCCCATTGGGAAGTAATGGCTTTGTTGAGTTCTTCGATGGTTTGCTCCTGAAATGCAACATGAGATTCCAGGGTTTCAAGGCGTTTATTGAGGGAGTTTATATCAATCATTTTATTGATTCCTCTTGAAGTTTTTTTGTGAAAGCTCGGCCAGAACAATTCCAGAAATAACCAGGATGGCCGCAATCAAATGATAGTTCTCAAATTTTTCCCCCACCAGCAATACAGAAATGACAGTTCCGGTCAGGGGCAGGAGGTTGATGAAGATAGAAGCGCGATTGGCTCCGATCATTTCAACGCCACGGGCATAAAACAGCTGGGCGAGAATGGAGGGGAATAGCATAACATAGGAGATGATCATCCATCCGCGAAAGGTGATTTGGGGGAGGAGTTCAAGGAAGCGGTTTAGCCCGCCGCCAAAAAATATCTGTGCCAGCAGGGCCGTTACCAGAGCAAAAAAAGCGCAAACAGCAAGAAAACTAAGCCAGTGAACTGCCGGTTTGAAACGCAAGGCAAGGGAGTATCCGGCATAAAAAAGACAGGCCAACAGCACCATGGCATCGCCAATGTTAACGCTTAGGGACAGAATGCGCGTTGGCTCCCCCCCCGTTGCCACCCAGATAACGCCAACAATGGTAACGCTCAGGCCAATGATCTGTAAAAAGCGGGGGCGGACACCAAAAATAATCAGGTTCCCCAATAAAACAAATACCGGAATGGAAGCCTGTTCCATTGCACCGTTTATGGCAGAGGTATGCAAAGAAGAATTATATATCAGGATATTGAAGCCGGTAAAACCAAGGGCGCCAAACATGGCAAGCAAAGGCAGGCCGGGTTTTAGTTTTTCCCAGTCACGTTTTACATGGGGCCATGCGATGGGGGCAAGGATGAGCAACGCGCCGGCCCAACGCCCGATTATGAGCATTGAGGGGTCCACATGGCCCACGGCCAGTTTCCCCGCAGCAATATTGCCGCCCCAAAATACAGTTGCCAGAACAAGCAGCAGGTACGGGTTTATTAGCAGTTTTTGAAATAAACTACTTTGTTTTAACTGATGATCTTGTGGGTTTGGCATATCAGCCCTTGTAACTATTGCCTTGCAGACTTATCAGCATTTGCGTAGGGCACAAGCATATGCCTTGGGTTATTACACTTAATTGCCACATTGGGGTGGCATCTGCGCGCAGTTGATAAAGGGTGCAGATTTATCGCCTCGATAGTGCGGACGTGAAGGGTTTTGAATAATGGCAAACGTGGTGGTGGTTGGTTCGCAATGGGGCGATGAGGGCAAGGGTAAAATAGTTGACTGGCTGGCGGATCGGGCCGATGTGGTGGTGCGTTATCAGGGGGGGCACAATGCGGGCCATACCCTGGTGATTGAGGGTAAGGTTTATAAGCTGTCTCTTTTACCCTCCGGGCTGGTGCAGGGGAAAATCTCTGTGATCGGCAACGGGGTGGTAGTTGATCCGCGGCACTTTGTTGAAGAGGTGAAAAAACTTCAGGGTCAGGGTGTGAAAATATCACCTGATACGCTGATGGTTGCTGCCAATGCGCCGTTGATTTTGTCGCTTCATCAGGAACTTGACGCCATTCGTGAAGGCTCAAATGAGGGCCTCAAAATCGGTACGACTAAACGGGGAATTGGGCCTGCCTATGAGGACAAGGTGGGGCGGCGTGCCATTCGGGTGATGGATCTGGGGGAACCTGATAGCCTGATGCAAAAAATTGAACGTTTGCTGTTGCATCATAATGCCCTGCGGCGGGGCATGGGTATTGATGAAATCAATGCGCAGGATATTTATAATGAACTGATGGGAGTTGCTGATTTTATTCTGCCGTTTATGGGCCAGGCCTGGCGGCTTCTGGATGATATGCAAAAGAAGAACAAACGCATTTTGTTTGAAGGGGCGCAAGGGGCGTTGCTGGATAATGATCATGGCACCTATCCGTTTGTTACCTCTTCCAATGTGGTTGCGGGACAGGCGGCGGCAGGGTCGGGTGTGGGGCCGGGGGCGCTGGATTATGTGCTTGGGATCACCAAAGCCTATACCACGCGGGTGGGAGAGGGACCTTTTCCCACCGAGTTGCAAAATGAAATCGGGCAGTTCTTAGGGGAAAAGGGCCATGAATTTGGTGTTGTGACCGGTCGGAAACGGCGTTGTGGCTGGTTTGATGCGGTGTTGGTGCGTCAAATGGTGAAAATATGCGGCATTAACGGTATTGCCCTGACTAAACTTGACGTGCTTGATGGTCTCAGCGAAATTAAAGTGTGTACGGGGTATGAGCTGGATGGAGAGGTTTTGGATTACTTTCCCGCCTCAATGGGAGCACAGAGTCGGGTTAAGCCGGTTTATGAAACGCTTGAAGGGTGGCAGGATATTTCCGCTGGTGCCAGAAGCTGGGCCGACTTGCCAGCTCAAGCGATAAAATATGTGCGCTATATTGAAGAATTAATTGGTTGTCCTGTAGCGTTATTATCAACAAGTCCAGAACGGGCAGATACGATTTTGGTGACGGACCCTTTCCAAACTTAAGAATATTTGGCAAAACGACACCTAGAACTTTGGGTATTGAGTAGAATATGGCAAATTACCAAGAATTATTGAGCAAGGCCGTTGGTGCATTGCCGGAAAATAATGGCGCTTCACGACGTGATGTGTATGAAAAAGCACGCAAGGCTCTTGTCGCTCAGTTGCGCGCCATCAACCCTCCTCTGCCCGCCCGTGAAATTACTCAACACAGGCTTGAACTTGAAGATTGTATTCGTGAAGTAGAACACAATGCCACCGAAGCGTTGCTGGGGAGATTAAAAGACGTTGATGAGGAGACTATTGCTGTTGCTGATCCGGTTGATGCATCAGAAACTGAAACGGTCTCCCCTAAGGAGACTTCAGATAGTGCGGAAACGAGTGTAGCGCCCGAAGCAGACAGACAAAAAGATGTCGCTGCTGTTCAAAAGACAGAGCCAGCCAAAGCAGAGACGCAAAACAGGCCTGAGGCGAAAGAAGGCGAAACGAAAGCGGGCGCTGAACCAGATGCCCAAGCAAAGCCTGAACCTGAACAGGTTACGGAGGAAAGTGCCAAGCCTGCGCCGGAGGATGCAGAATTAAAAAACAGTGCGCCGGATAACGGGGCTGTTTTGGCACCAGACGATCAAAGTACAACGCTTGATGATATTATTGCTGAGGCGGAAAAGAGTAAATCCGTTGTCAGTGAAAGTGAGCGGCCTGCTTCCAAAACTGAAGCTAAGCCAAGTGAAGCTAAGGCCACTCCTGAAGATAAGAC
>JAJRRJ010000164.1 GCA_024279575.1 Alphaproteobacteria bacterium
AACCAGCAAAAACCCTTTGGAATAGGCGGTTGTTTCATAGGCCTTGAATTCTTCAGGTGTGATAAAACTTTTGACCGGCGCGTGCTTTTTTGTCGGTTGCAGATATTGCCCGATAGTGAGGAAATCTACATCCGCCGAGCGCAAATCATCCATGAGCTGCAACACTTCATTACGGGTTTCTCCAAGCCCCACCATGATACCGGACTTGGTAAACATGTCGGGGTCAATTTCCTTGACCCGTTGCAACAGGCGCAGGGAATGGAAATAGCGGGAACCGGGGCAAATGGTAAGATAGTTTCCCGGCACGGTTTCCATATTGTGATTATAAACATCTGGTTTTGCGGCAACCACTATTTCAAGGGCACCCTCTTTGCGCAGAAAATCGGGGGTGAGAACTTCAATCGTCGTACTTGCGCGACGAGCGCGGGTTTCGCGAATAACGTCAGCAAAATGTTGTGCTCCGCCGTCAGGCAAATCATCCCGATCAACCGAGGTGACAACCACATGGTTCAAACCCAGCTTTTCAATTGCCTTGGCAATGTTTACCGGCTCTTTGGGATCAAGTGGCAATGGCCGTCCGGTAGCCACATTACAAAAGGCGCAAGCCCTGGTACAGATTTCACCCATGATCATGAACGAAGCATGCTTTTGCGAGAAGCATTCACCGATATTGGGGCAACCGCCTTCGGTGCAAATAGTGACAATGTTATTGTCGCGGATTATATCTTTGGTTTCCTGATAGACAGTACCGCCCGGTGCCTTCACCCGTATCCATTTGGGTTTGCGCAATATTGGATTATCCGGGCGATGCTCTTTTTCAGGATGGCGCACACGCGCTGGTTTTTCATTGTCAATCAGAGTGACCATAAAACTGTCCTATCGGCGCTTCTGCATTTCACGGTAGCCCCAGATTAGCAGGCTGGCCCCTGCTATACCGGTAAGCAATTGCCAAAGGATATTGCCACCCCAAAGACCTAAAAACACTCCGAACACAAAATTCAGAATGGCAGCGCCGACTACGCCCAGAACCACATTGAGTATTAGAGAGTTATTAGCGTTCATCAAATGACTTGCGATAAATCCTGCTACCCCACCGATAAGAATTGCAAAAATAAAACCCATAATTTTTCCTTCATATGCTTTTTAGCAGCCCCTTACATATTGAGTGCCTTGCCATAGGCGTCAAGTACGCTTTCTTTCATTGTTTCAGAAAGTGTGGGGTGGGGAAAAATTGTGTGCATCAATTCTTCTTCAGTTGTTTCAAGGTTCATGGCTACAACAAAGCCCTGGATAAGCTCGGTGACTTCGGGGCCAACCATGTGCGCGCCAAGTAACTCGCCGGTTTTGTTATCAAAGATGGTTTTAACCATGCCATCGGTCTCCCCCATGGCGACCGCCTTGCCGTTGGCGATAAACGGGAAACGGCCTACTTTGATTTTGCGCCCTGCTTCTTTTGCGCTGGCTTCTGTCATGCCAACGCTTGCAACCTGGGGATCGCAATATGTACAGCCGGGAATTTTGGACTTATCCAATCCGTGTACCTTCTGCCCTGCGATGGTCTCAACGCAAATTACAGCCTCATGTTCCGCCTTGTGTGCCAACATGGGCGCGCCGGCCACATCGCCAATAGCAAAAACATTGGCAACGTTGGTGCGGCCATGTCCATCAACAATAATGATACCGCGATCAGTTTTGACCCCCAATTTTTCAAGGCCGATATTTTCCACATTACCTTGCACACCTACAGCAGAAATCAGAACATCTGCAGTCAGTTTTTCACTTTTGCCGCTCTTAAGCATCACATGGGCAATGATACCGGTTTTGGTTTTTTCAATTTTTGACACTTTGGTATCCGTCAAAATTTTCAACCCGCGCTTTTCGAGCCGTTTTCGGGCAATTGCAGAAATTTCCGCATCTTCAACCGGCATAATCTGAGGGAGAAGTTCCACCACAGTGACCTCCGTTCCCATGGCGCGATAAAAGGAGGCAAATTCGATGCCAATCGCGCCCGATCCCATTACCACCATGGATTTGGGGAGAGTTTTTGGTTTCATAGCTTCGAAATAGGTCCAGATTTTTTCGCCATCCGGCTCAATTCCGGGCAGTATTCTTGGGCGTGCGCCGGTTGCTATGATAATATTTTTACATTTATAGGTGCCGGTGGGTAAAATGCCGCGGGGTTTGGGATTTTGTGGCTCAACTGCCGGTTTTTTTGGGGCAGAGACCAAAACCTCACCAGGGGCGGTGATTGTTCCCTCCCCCCAGATTACGTCAATTTTATTTTTCTTCATCAAAAAACCAATACCGGAAGACATTTGTTTGGTCACACCGCGTGAACGGGCAACAACGGCCTCGAGATCAGCACTGAATTTTTCTACTTTCAGCCCAAAATCCTGAGCATGTGCCATGTGTGAATAGACTTCTGCCGAGCGCAACAGCGCCTTGGTTGGAATGCAGCCCCAGTTCAGGCAAATCCCCCCCATATGTTCGCGCTCGACGATAGCAGTTTTCAGCCCCAATTGAGCTGCTCGAATGGCCGCAATATACCCCCCGGGCCCGGACCCCAGAACAATTAAATCATAGGTGATTGACATAGGCTTGGTTCCTTGGGTTTGGTTCCGTGATCAGGAATTGGGCTGAGCGGCGATTTCAGGTGGTCTTTTTAAACCTAATCAGCAATCAGAAGTGCATATATCTGATCTTTCAGAAGAAGGCGTTCTTTTCGCATTTCGGCCAAGTGATCATCACTGGTTGGTTCAATATCTGTTTCTGCGCGATGAATAGCTTTGTTGACCTCGTAATATTCATCATAAAGCCGGGCAAAGTGGGCATCATTGGTTTTTAGCTCAGAAATTTTGGCTGTATGTTCTGGGAATTCTGCAAGTATTTCATTTGGAATATTTGTCATTTTTGGGATCCTTTCTTCTAAGTGACTATGTAGTCACTTAGATCATGTATTCAAGAATTTTGCGACTGTTGGGGCAATGTTTTTTCCAATTAAACGGGTGTTGGCGGTATCCAGATGAATGCCGTCGACCGTGGAGGCTTTTGCAACTTTGGCGGCATCAAAAAACCCGCACCCATATTGCAGCGCGAGCGCTTCATATTGTTCTGCAAATTCTTTACTTTTTTCAATGGCTCCAACAAATATGTCTGAAAGTACCGGCTCGTCAGTTTGCACACAATGGGGGGGAGATACGACTAATATCCGGGGGGCTGAAATATCCATGAAATACTGATGATTCTGTGCAATTTCAATCAACCGCCCCATGCCTCGGGTAATGGCAGTAACGTTTCCACATACATATTTTTTCAGGTCGTTGGTCCCCAGCATGAAGATGAGTACATCCATGGGCATATGCATGTCTACAACAGTAGGCAGTGTTTGCGCGCCATTGCGATTTGCAGCAACAGAAAAGTCGTCAAACACGGTGGTGCGGCCACCAAGGCTTTCGTTAAAAACGCGTACTCTGTCCAGCCCCAATTCTTCATTGAGCACGCTGGGCCAGCGATCTTCATATGCATGGCGCACACCACCGGGGACCGCGCCCCAGGTCAGACTGTCACCATAACAAAGGATGGTTTTGGTTTTGCTCATCATCAGGCCAGCATCATCACCGGATTTTCAATCATGGCCTTAAATGCTGCCAATGCCGTTGCGCCAAGGGCCCCGTCAACCGAACGATGATCACATGAAAGCGTAACAGACATAATGGTTGCTGTTTTGATTTCTCCTTTTATGGCAACCACCTGTTCAGCACCTGCCCCGACGGCCAGAATTGTTCCATGGGGTGGGTTAATGACGGCGGAAAACTGCTTGATGCCATACATGCCCAAATTGGAAATTGCTGTTGCTCCCCCCTGATATTCATGGGGGGCCAGTTTTTTGGTTTTGGCACGAATGGCATAGTCGCGCACTTCAGCAGAAATCTGTTTGAGTGATTTGGTTTGCGCTGCGCGCACGACCGGGGTGAACAACCCGCCAGGAACCGCAACAGCAACTGCCACATCAGAATCCTTATGATACAAAATTGAATCGCCAGCCCATGTGGCGTTAGCATCGGGCACCTGTTGCAACGCAAGGGCCCAGGCTTTCACGATGAAATCATTAACTGAAATTTTATAGGCGGTTTTACCCTCCTTGTCCTTTGGTGCTGCGGCATTTATTTCTGCACGTGCTGCCAGCAGATTATCCAAATTGCAATCGATACTCAGATAAAAATGTGGAATAGTTTGTTTGGCTTGGGTCAAGCGCGCGGCAACTACGGTACGCATGCCATCATTGGGCCGCAACTCATAAGTGCCTTCTTCATACAAAGCCAACACTTCTTTTGCGCCCATTCCCTGGGCAAGCGTGGCTGCTGACTTTACCGATTGTACATTGGAGGGGGCGCCATCACGAATGGCAGTATCAACATCGGCTTTGACAATACGCCCTTTGGGGCCGGAACCTGAGAGAACAGATAAATCAATACCGGCATCTTTTGCCAGACGCCGCGCCAGCGGTGAAGAAAAAATGCGCGCGCCCGGCGTTGATACTGGTGTCAGGGGAGCTGTTGAGTCTGCCGGCGTCAGTGTTTTTGCAGCAGATGGCGCGGGACTGGGTGGTGGTGTGGGCGCTGCTGCAATTTTAGCAGGTTCGACATTTTTTGTGCTGATATCTGCGGGCTCCTCCCCCTCTTCAAGCAAAATGGCAATCACTGAATTGACTTTTACGTTCTCTGTTCCATCGGCGACGAGAATTTTACCTATTGTGCCTTCATCCACCGCTTCCACTTCCATGGTTGCCTTGTCAGTTTCAATTTCACAGATTACATCACCAGCTGATACGCTGTCGCCTTCCTTGACATGCCATTTGGCAAGAATCCCCTCTTCCATTGTTGGGGAAAGTGCAGGCATTGTTATATTAATGGGCATTGGGTGTTTCCCCTTTTAAGACCTGTAAGTCACAGCGTTGACCGCCGCGACCACTTCGTCAACACTTGGCAAGGCCAGTTTTTCAAGATTTGCCGCATAGGGCATGGGCACGTCTTTGCCCGCGATACGCATCACCGGAGCATCCAGATAATCAAATGCCTGCTCCATTAATCGGGCCGAGAGTTCCGAGCCAACCGAGAATTGTGGCCACCCTTCTTCGACAACCACGCAGCGCCCGGTTTTTTTAACCGAGTTAAGAACTGTTTCCATGTCCAGAGGCCGAATGGTTCTCAGATCAATCAGCTCCACATCAACGCCTTCACTAACGAGTGTTTCAGTCGCCTCAGTGGCGTACTTCATGCCAATGGAGAAAGAAACAATGGTAACATCATTCCCCTGCCGCACCATCCTCGCTTTGCCGATGGGCAGAACAAAATCGTCCATTATAGGCACATCAAAACTCACGCCATACATCAACTCATTTTCAAGAAACACAACCGGATTTGGTGAGCGAATAGCCGCCTTGAGCAGGCCCTTGGCATCGGCTGCACTGTAAGGCGCAATCACCGTAAGGCCCGGCACTTGCGCATACCATGCAGTAAAATCCTGAGAATGCTGGGCACCAACGCGCGAAGCGGCGCCGTTTGCTCCGCGAAACACAATCGGGGCCTGCACCTGCCCGCCAGACATATAGAGCTGTTTGGCGGCGGAATTGACAATTTGGTCAATGGCCTGCATGGCAAAATTGAAGGTCATAAACTCAACAATGGGTTTCAACCCGGCAAAGGCAGCGCCCACCGCAATGCCGGTAAACCCATGTTCAGTAATCGGGGTATCAATGACACGGCGTTCTCCAAATTCAGCGAGCATGCCTTGGGAAATTTTGTAGGCCCCCTGATACTGGGCGACTTCTTCTCCCATTAAGAACACATCGTCATCAGCGCGCATTTCTTCGGACATGGCCTCGTTGAGGGCCTGACGGACACTCATTTCAACCATTTCAACCCCTTCAGGTAAATCCGGGTCGGCTGCGGGGGAGAAAACAGGCGCGCTTGCACCCGATGTTTTTTGGGGGGATGTTTTTGGAGCGGCTTCCTCAGTCTGAGGTTGAACTGCGGACGGCTCAGCGGCAACCGGGGCAGGCACTTGCGAAATATCATCCGCGCTTTCCCCTTCCCCCAGCATAACGGCGATTACGGAATTAACCACAACTCCCTCACTGCCTTCGCTTATCAGAATTTTTCCGATCGTGCCCTCTTCAACACTTTCCACTTCCATCGTGGCTTTATCTGTTTCAATTTCACAGATTACATCACCGGGAACAACACTGTCCCCCTCTTTTACCAGCCATTTGGCGAGGGTTCCCTCTTCCATGGTTGGTGACAAAGCGGGCATGAGAATATCAGTTGGCATGTTTTTTACGCTCCGTCTAAATTGTAATGTCTGTCCAGAGTTCGGATGGATCCGGCTCCGGGGAATTTGTGGCGAAATCAGCTGCTTTTGTAACAATAGCGCGCACTTCTTTTTCGATCTGTTTCAAATCATCAATGTTACCGTGCTTTTTATCCAGAATGCGCTGCTTGACCTGCTCAATCGGGTCGCGCTCGCTTCGCATTGCCTGCACTTCGTCTTTTGAACGATATTTTGCCGGATCGGACATGGAGTGACCGCGATAGCGATAGGTTTTCATTTCAAGGATATAGGGGCCTTTGCCGGTGCGCGCATGATTGATGGCACGTTCCGCCGCATCGCGCACATACCGCACATCCATCCCATCGACTGTTTCGCCCGGAATATTAAAACTTGCCCCACGATTTGCCAGATTGGTCAGGGCTGACGAACGCTCCAGAGAAGTCCCCATGGCATACTTGTTGTTTTCGATAATATAGACAACCGGAAGATCCCAGAGCTTGGCCATGTTGAAACTTTCATAGACCTGCCCCTGATTTGAGGCCCCATCGCCAAAATAGGTCAGAGAAACTGAATCTTCGCCACGATATTTAGCCGCAAATGCCAGTCCGGTACCAAGGGAAACCTGCGCACCCACTATGCCATTGCCGCCGTAAAAACGTTTTTCCGTAGAGAACATATGCATCGAGCCGCCCTTGCCCTTTGACAGACCATCAACCCGACCGGTCAATTCGGCCATAACACCATTGGGGTCCATGCCCACCGCCAACATATGACCATGGTCTCGATAGGAGGTAATGGAAGCGTCATCGGGGCGCGCTGCCATATTGATACCGGTGACAACCGCCTCCTGCCCGATATAAAGGTGGCAAAAACCACCAATCAGACCCATGCCATACATCTGCCCCGCTTTTTCTTCAAAGCGGCGAATGAGCAACATTTCGCGATAGGCGCGCAACTCGTCACCCTTGGAAAATTCAGGGACATTGGGTTTTGCAGGTGAGCTTTTGCGCCCCCCCACCTTTTTGCCGGTTGAGCCAGCAGCAGATGTTTTGGCCTGAGTTGCGTTTTTTCGCGCCATTAGTTGCCCCTTTTATCCATGTAAAACACTCGTTGAGACGCAACTGACTACGACTCTGTTTGATGCACAATCTATCTAACATCTTAAATTGGCGCAAAGGTGTATTGGTGCGTACTTTGAGCAAGTTTCGGGCCGAATTCAGCGTGTTATTCGACTTACCCAAAAACAAGTTAATTGTCAAAAATAACCAAAATGCAGTTAATTGATTTTTGGCAGCACAACTACCAGATCATCCGGGTGCGCCATAGACAGAAGCGCTCTTGCTTTTTCGCTGACAATATCCGGGTCGAGCCGCTCAGGGTCAAATAAGGATATCCGCTGTCGGTAATAATCCAGACGCGTTTGCAAATTGGCCTTTTCGGATTCCAGCACCTGAATATCCACCAACATTTGGCTTTGGCTTTGAATACCAAAACGACCATTGATCGCAGAATATCCCAAATAAACCTGAAAACCGATCAGCAACGTGCCGATAAAAAAGTGTCGGAATATGGCAGGTTGCTTTAAGCGGGTGGACATGGAATGGCACGCTCTAATTGTTTTTATGCTTCCAACATAAAACAGAGCGGTTAAGGGAGCGTTGCTATATCGGAACAAGGGACAGTTTTTGGCGAAGTCCATGACCTGTATAATATTTTTGCGCAACCTGAAGCAGTATGGGAAGTGCACGACCTTGAAAAAGGTCAACAACACTGTCATAATACCCGCATGATAAATGAAGATGTTGTCAGAAAATCTTTTATTGAACAGGCTGGCTGGTGCAAAACACTTGGGTCGCCTTTTACCGCACAGCTGCTTTTGGGGCTTGAGCAAGTTTTAGATCGTTCGAGCCGTTGCGGAAGAACCGTTTTGGATTGGCACGGAGAACCTGGCGCGACAGGAGATGCGGTAGCGTTGCGCTTTGCCGGAGCATTACACGGGCTGGTTCGAGCCGGTCGCCTGCGGGATCTGGCCATGCATTACCCCCCTCACCCCCAACCAACGGCACAAAATTTGCGTAAGGTGCTGGCGGAGACGATCACACATGCTGATGAGGAAATCTGTGCGTGGTTAGA
>JAJRRJ010000009.1 GCA_024279575.1 Alphaproteobacteria bacterium
GCACTGTTTTTCATAACGAAGGTCTAACTCCATTGCCGGATAAAACAAGTATAACAGGAACAGAACGGTTTTTTGAACAAACCGAAATTGTCGTCTCCAAAACCGACTTAAAAGGGCGCATCACATATGCCAATGATGTATTTCAAAAGATCAGTGGATTTAAGGAAGCCGAACTACTTGGGCAGCCCCACTCGATAATCCGTCATCCCCAAATGCCCCGCTGTGTATTCAAGTTACTTTGGGACACACTGGCCAATGGTCATGAAATATTTGCCTATGTGATCAATCGCTGCAAAAATGGAGATCATTATTGGGTGTATGCCAATGTTAGCGCAAGTCGAGATAATAATGGCTCTATTATATCCTATCATTCCTCCCGAACTGTGCCGGACAGGGGGATCATTAACGACGCCATTATTCCTCTGTATGCGTCTTTGCTTGCAGAAGAAAAGCGCCATGCCAACGCCAAGGCAGGTATGAAAGCTTCCTTTGAGATGGTGCTTGATCTTCTGGCGCAGAAAAATATGCAATATGATGAATTCCTGTTTCCTCTTAACAGGGCGGCGTAAAAACACGACTGTGTTGAAACTTTCACAATTCCCTAGCGCCGAACAGGGAAACACGACTAATCTGACAAAAACCAAGTTTCGTTCTGATCGGATTAGTCCATGCACCTGTTGCTCGTTGACGGCTCAACATTCATTTTTCGCGCCTACCATGCGCTGCCCCCTCTCCCCCGCAAGTCCGACGGTTTGCCCATTGGGGCAGTTTCGGGGTTTTGCAACATGCTGTTCAAGCTGATTGATGACCTCAAGGGAGATGATACGCCTACCCATATTGCTGTTATCTTTGATCATTCGGGTAAAACATTCCGCAATGATTTTTTCCCTGAATATAAGGCGCACCGCCCCCCCGCCCCTGAGGATCTGATGCCCCAATTTCCTCTGACCCGAGCCGCCACCCGTGCCTTTTCAATTCTGTCTATCGAACAGCCCGGCTTTGAAGCTGATGACCTGATTGCCACCTATGCGCGCATGGCGGAAAAATCCGGCGGGCGCGCCACCATTGTTTCCAGCGACAAGGATCTGATGCAGCTGGTGGACACCAAAGGCAAGGTGCGCATGTTTGACACCATGAAAAACCATTGGATCGGGCCCGATGAGGTTTTTGAAAAATTCGGCGTAACACCGGACAAAGTGATAGAAGTTCAATCTTTGGCGGGCGACAGCGTGGACAATGTGCCAGGTGTGCCCGGCATCGGCATAAAAACCGCTGCACTTTTAATTAATGAGTATGGGGACCTGGAACAATTGCTGGCCCGGGCTGGCGAGATCAAGCAAAACAAGCGACGGGAAAACCTGATCGAGTTTGCTGAACAAGCCCGGATTTCCCACCGCCTGGTGACCTTGAAAACTGATGTGCCGGTAGCACATTCGCTGGATGAATTGGAACGCCAGCCCTTAACCCCTTCCATTTTATTGCCGTTCTTAAAGGCTATGGAACTTACTACCTTTACGCGTCGCATGGCTGTGCATCTGGATGCAGACCTTGATGCTTTTGAGGCGGCCCCGGACTTTGCGGCAGATGCGTCTGCCAATAAATCAGATACAGATATTTCAGATGATGGGGAAGCTGATGGCGCCGGTAAAAACACCCCCGCCTCCCACACCAATGCTGAGCTGAAGCGGATAAGGTCTATTCCTGTCACGCATGAGAATTACGAAATTATACGTGATCCTGCAGCCCTTGAAAAATGGGTTCAAGCCATCATTGCCAAGGGGCATGTGGCAATCGATACCGAAACCACAGGACTGGATAATCAGAGGGCAGATCTGGTGGGCATATGCCTGGCGGTTGAGCCAGGTGAGGCCTGTTATATTCCCCTGGCCCATGTGGCGGGACAGGATGATATGTTTGGCGGCGGGCGTGTTGAGGGACAGATGAAATTACAAACGGCGATTGATATGCTCAAGCCCGTTCTAAGCGACCCTGCGATTCTAAAAATCCTGCAAAATGCCAAATATGATATGGGCATTCTTTCTCGCTACGGTATTGATTTAACGTCCATCGACGACACAATGTTGATGTCTTATGCCTCCGACGGGGCACGGGGAAACGGTATGGATGCCCTCTCGGAGCGCTGGCTGGAACACACGCCCATCAAGTTTTCCGACCTGGCAGGAAGCGGCAAAAAGCAACTGACCTTTGATCAGCTTGATATCATTGAGGCGGGCAAATATGCGGCGGAAGATGCCGATATTACGCTGCGTCTTTGGCACATCCTTAAAAGTCACCTTGTATCGCAAAAATCTGTTACTGTTTATCAGACGCTTGACAGAAAGCTGGTGCCGGTTCTGGCGCGCATGGAGGCGCGCGGCATTGTTGTTGACCGGCAAATTCTGGCGCGCCTTTCAGGAGATTTTGCCCAGCGTGCCGCTGCGCTGGAAGCAGAGGCCCATGACCTCACGCAAACAAAATTTAATCTTGGCTCCCCCAAACAATTAGGGGAAATCCTGTTTGACACTCTGGGCCTTGAGGGGGGAAAAAAGACCAAAACCGGGGCATGGGCCACTGGTGCGGGTGTGCTTGAAGGCATTGTTGCAAAAGGGGCGGGGGATGATGAGAAAAGCCAGAAGAGCTTTGCTCTGGCAAATACCATTTTGGAATGGAGGGGATTATCCAAGCTCAAATCCACATATTCCGACGCCCTGCCCACCTACATAAATCCCCGCACAGGCCGGGTGCACACCTCCTATCATCAAGCTTCGGTGCTAACCGGCCGCCTGGCCTCATCCGCCCCCAATTTGCAAAACATTCCCATCAGAACCGAGGACGGGCGAAAAATACGCACCGCCTTTGTGGCTGAAAAGGGCATGAAGCTTATATCTGCCGATTATTCACAAATCGAGTTGCGCGTTCTGGCCCATATTGCTGATATTGGGACACTTAAATCCGCCTTTGCCAGGGGACTTGATATCCATGCCATGACAGCCAGTGAAATGTTCAATGTTCCCATTGAAGGCATGGACCCCATGATCCGCCGTCAGGCCAAGGCGATCAATTTCGGCATTATCTATGGTATTTCAGCCTTTGGACTGGCCAACCAACTGGGCATATCACGCACTGAAGCGGGGGAATATATAAAAGCCTATTTTGAAAAATTCCCCGGCATCAAAGACTATATGGAGGCGCAAAAATCACTGGTAAAAGAGCAGGGCTATGTTGAGGGCATATTTGGCCGCAAAATCAAGTTTCATAACGCGGACAGTAAAAACCCTCAAGAACGGGCCTTTGTAGAACGCGCCGCCATCAATGCGCCCATTCAGGGCTCAGCCGCTGATATTATCCGGCGGGCGATGATTTTTATGGAACCCGCACTGGCGGCAAAAAATATCCATGCGGATATGTTGTTGCAGGTGCATGACGAACTGATTTTTGAAGCGCCTGAGGAGGAGGTGGAAAAGGCCATTGCAGCCATAAGTGAGGTAATGGTCAGGGCCGCAGAACCGGCGTTAAAACTATCGGTTCCCCTGCAGGTGGACGCCCATGCGGCGGATAACTGGGATGAGGCGCATTAGGCTCAGGACCTATTAATTTTGAGGATTTCCTTATGGCGTAATTTCTGATTCAACGCTGATAGGAGGACCTGCCTATGTCGGATCATTATTGGCTTTGAGAAGCGCAACTCAACCGGATAAAGCCTTATTTTCCACGTCCACATGGAGTGCCTAGGGTGGATGACAGGCGTGTCCTCAGCGGGATCATTCATGTACTGAAGCAAGGGCTTCAGTGGCGGGATGCACCTGCCCCCGATACGGGCCTCATAAAACCCTCTACAATCGCTTCATACGGTGGAACAGATTGGGTGTTTTCGACAAGATATTCAAGACCTTATCGTCTCAAGACATACCCAAACAAATATAAATAGATGCAACCCACCTCAAGGCACACCAGACCGCCTCCAGCCTCTTAAAAAAGGGGGTGTTCCCCGAGACATTGGCCGCACGAAAGGCGGGCAACATTTACACTCGCGCCTGAGATATCTGATCATATCGCGCGCCATTCACCAGATACCCTGCTTTGTGCGGCAGGCGAAATAGACGACGGACGGGGCCTTGTTGCAGCCTTGATGCTTGGAGCGGACGGTGTTCTTGTCGGCTCTCGCTTTTGAGCATCGCAAGAAGCGCGCGTACTAAAGAACGATTTCGCGGAAAAATAGCAGAAAAATAGCACGAAAATATCGCAAGTCTCAAAGACAATATAGACGAAGAATCTATAAAATGGCGTGAAGCGTTAGCCTCTGGGGATAACAAAATAGCTAACGCCTTTGTGGGTGAAGTAACGGGCTTAATCAACACCGTTGAACCAGCGGCCGATATCCTGGAGCGCATGATTGAGACAGCGTATCGACAATTACGCAGTGCTGAAAATTTTCTAAGTTGACGTCCAATTCATTAGTTTGGTTCTGAACTTTTACAAATTAGTTCGCACTTACGAGCATTGTCGCGAGTTCATAATCAAGTACAAGGTGGGTGACCAGGCCGCCCTTTAAAGCGGCTTTTACCGCTTCCAATTTGAACATACCAGAAGCAACCAATACTCGTTTTTTCGTATTTTTCAGCTCTGGAACTTCAATTGAAATCAATCGGTCGTTCAAACTAATATCAACCTGTTCACCATTGCTATCGATAAAGCGCGAGCAGACAATCCCGACGGCCCCCTTTAATCGAGCTTCATTCATATCGGCCCGATCTGCAATTTCCGCATCAACCAGGTGTGTGGTGTTAGAGCAATCGCCAACCGAAAACAGTACAACGTCCAATGTACTTAACCGCTCCAGTTGCGCTTTGATTGTGGGTTCGTTTTTTAACGTTTGTGTCAGCTCAGCGCTCGACAGAATTGCCGGTGCATGAAGGGTGAAATATTCGGCGCCAATTCGGTTGGCAATTTTTATTGAACAGCCTTCGGCACTGGGAAGGCGGGTGGAATACATTGCACCAATTATTTGGCTGACCGTTGTGTTTTTTATCTCGGAATGGGGGAGTTGGTCGGCGATTTGTTTTATCGTTTCGCCCCAGGCGATACCAATATGATCCCCGGGCTGTACGATATCCAAAAAAGCCATAGCCCCGGTATAGGCAGTTAGGGTAAGTGCATTGTTGTTTTTTGCAAACCTGGCAATATAGACATCAGTGAGGTTGAATTTTTTTCGTAAGTCTCGTGACAAAGAAGAAGATGCCAGCGCCTGACCGTTGATGTGAATATCAACCACTCCACGTTCGCGCCCTTCGCGCAAATAGTTCACCACCGAGGCGCGCGAAACACCTATGCGTTTGGAAATTTCGTTTTGAGTTAAGCCCTCACCATAATAGAGCAGGGCAACATTTGCCAAAATATGGCTGTTTCGTGAACTGTTTTGCATCGAACGATTATTCCAGTTTGGTTGCATCCTTCATAAACGCTAACGTTGAAGCAAGGTCAATAACCCCCGCATCTGATCCCAATCCGGTTGCAACAAGCGCTGAGACTGCCGTAGCCAACTCGCAGGAATGCCTGAGATCGTATCCCATGGCAAGTCCGGCAACAAATCCGCCGCAATAACTGTCACCACACCCGGTTGTGTCTGATATGGTGACCTTAAGAGCCGAAATTGAGAATTTTTCATCGTGCGATTTTATGAAGGAGCCATTTTCTCCCCATTTAAAAATGCAGGTTTTTGCGCCTAATCCGAGGAAAAAATCGGCAATCTCACTTGGGTTTGTTAATCCGGATATAAATTCAACCTCTTCCATTGATGGCATGAAATAATCTACAAAGGGCAATAGTTCTTTGAGCAATCGCAGCGTGTTTTCATTTGGGGCGATCAAGTCAAAACTTGTGGTAAGCCCCTTGGATTTTGCATGGGCCAAAAGTTTTGCGCTTTGCCCAAGATCCATGGCGTTGAGCAATCCGGTGCCCCCGTGATGTAAGAAACGGGCGTCGCATGCCGCGTCAAAATCCTTCTCTTCGACGAACAAATAATCCGATGCCCCGCGCGCATGTAAGGCCGGGCGTTCCCCATTGGGACGGATGGGTAAAATGGTTGCTGAAGTTTGTGCTTTGTCGGTACGTTGCACAAGAGTGCAATCAATGTTCATGCGTTCATATTGATCTACAATAAAATCGCCTTTTTCATCTTTACCAAGACAGGCAACAGTTGCGGTTTTTATACCCATTTTAGCGGCATTCATCACAGCACCTGCTGCTGTCCCTGCCGGGTTCATGCGAATTTCTTCGATGAATTCAACCCCACCGCCGCCCGGGATTTTTGAAACAGGGCGCCCGGCAATATCAAGAATGGTCAAGCCAACAAACATGGCATCAAACTTTGGCATTGAGCAGGCTCCTTAAGCGTTAATTTTTTTGTCGCCGGACTGGCCATAGTTTTTCTTGAACCAGTTTGCACATCGTTCTATTTCCTCAGGCGGCAGCTCTTCAACCGGACCGTGTAACATGGCAATATGCGTGGTTTTTGCCGCCTCTTCAATATACATGGCAAGGCTGGTGGCGTGGGTCGCAGATGTTCCCATAGTGAACAGTCCATGGGCCTTAATCAATGCCGACATTCCACCCTGCGCAGCCTCAATAATGGCTTGAGCTGTATCCACTTCTCCTGGTGTTGCGTATCGAGAACATGGGACATCGCGACCCAGCATATGAGTAATCGGCGTTAAAATCGCCGGAATACGCTCCCCGCGTGCGGCAAAGCTGGTGGCATAAGGGGAATGGGTGTGGGTAATGCCAAATACATCGGAGCGTTCCCGATAGATATAAAGATGAATACCGGTATCGACCGAAGGTTTCATTTTACCTTCAATGACATTGCCTTTTAAATCCACCACAACCATTGTGTCGGGTGTGAGTTTGGCAAATTTCAAACCACTGGGTTTAATCACCACATAACCAGAATCAGGGTCCCGGCCTGAAACATTGCCCCCGGAGCCAACAACCAATCCGTTTAAGGCAAGCTCGTGATTTTGCTCACATACTTCTTCTTTGAGGGTTTCAAGCATGTTCGGCCCCTTCTGGCAGTCCGTTAGGATAGACAATAATCTTTAGAGATTTTTCTGCTGTAACAAGCAACTCAAATGCTTTAGCCGCTTCGCTGATATCAAAACGATGGGAAATAGCGCGTTCCGCATCAATCCTTCCCGCCTCAAGCAAGCGTATATAACTGTAGGTGTCGGTATGATCCGAGCTGTAGCGCGAGGTGATGGTGATCTGATCAAAATAGGCACGATTACCATCGCGAACCCATTCTGTTTCTGGTGGCAGGGGTGCGCCCAAATGAAGTGTGCCCCCAACTTCAACCAGCGAAAGGGCCAGATCCCAGGCCGCAGGTGATGGGGCAATTACAATGACAGTATCGGCCAGTCGATCATTATTTGCAGCACGCACAGCGGATTGTGCATCCTGATTTTTAGGGTTGATTGTGTGGGTTGCACCAAATTCGCGCGCCCGATCCAATCGCCAATCCGAAAAATCCAGGGCAATTACTGTGCCCGCACCAAATAGGGGAGCCATGTGAATAAAGCCCTGCCCCATAAATCCTGCGCCAACCACAGCCACTGTATCGCCAGGCTGTATCTGGCATACTTTGAGACCGCTAAGCGCACAGGACCATGGCTCAATGGTAACCGCTGCATCGGTGCTAATGCTTGCTGGCAGCTTGTGGGCATCCATGCGTAAATGTTGGGCTGTAACCCGGTAAAATTCACAAACCCCGCCCGGATCAAGCTTCATTTGGGAATAATAAGGGTCGCGGGTAAAATGTCCGCGCCGTGAAAGGTGGCTATCAATGCGCCCCACATGATGATTGACAAAGAGCCTGTCACCTATCCGATATTCGCTAACATCTTTGCCAACGCCAACAACCTCTCCTATGGGTTCATGGCCCAGCACTTTAGGGTCGTTTTTTTTGTACCATGCCATGGTTTCGCCGCCACATAGCCCACAGGCCAGCGTTTTAAGCAGAATTTCATCAGGGCCGATTTGTGGAATTGGCCGCTTCTCCAGACGAATATCATCTAACGCATGGTATATCGCAGCTTTCATGGTTTTACTCATAGTTTCGAAAATTCTCCGATATTGGGCAGGTCCCAAACTGGTTTAATTGCATTTAGTATGCCCAGATAACGCTGGTAAGCCTGGGTATATTGCGCATGATTTTTCATATTCGGATTGTTTGTGTGCCGGGCCTGGCTACGCTTTGCCATCTCGCATGGATCATCCCCTGCTATTGCTGCCCTGCCAATACATGAAGCTCCCCAAAGTCCCTGGTCTGAGGCATTACTTATAATGATTGGAGCCCCCAGCACATCGGCGATTATTTGACGCCACAGTTCATTTTCAGCGCCTCCACCAGTTAGCCAGACAGGATCGGTTGGCAAACCATTTGCGGCCTCGAAACAGTGTCGCAAGCTAAATGCAACGCCTTCCATGACTGCTCGGCCCATCTCAGCCATAGTGGTGGTAGAGTTCAGTCCGTGAAAAGATCCATGGGCGTCATGTGCTACAAATGGTGCTCGCTCACCGTTCAAATAGGGCAAAAAATCACCCCGTTTGAGCCCGGAGGAATGTCCTTAGCCAGGGCGTTCAGCTTTGCAGCTATTTCTTTGGCACTTGCACCGCCAAGAGAAAGAGGGTGCAGGGCAACGAACCAGTCAAATACAGCAGCGCCGGTAGTGGGGGCCAAAACCCGTATGTAAAGATCAAGGGTTGGATGACACACGGTTGCACCGATTGGAACTTCACAGGCAGGGAGTTTATCGCTCAAAATATTGACAACTGCCGTTGTGCCAAGAACCATCATTGCCTGACCGGGCTGGTTCATGCCAAGGCCAACAATCATTGCCCCTAAATCCAGGGTGCCGGTAGCAACAGACAATCCTTCAGGCAGTCCGGTTTTAATTGCTGCCGCTTTTGTGATCATTCCCAATTGTGTGGTTGCGCTTTGCATTTTTGGAAGCAAATTTAAATTTAGGCCTGCCTCCGTAACGGCATTTATTGACCATTGTTTTTTGCTTAAATCCATAAACGGAATCGAGGCGTTTGAATAATCAGTGGCAATTATGCCGGTCAAATTCATTCCAATCCAGTCTGCGCATGTGAGAATGCAGACACTATTTTCAGCCTTGTTCGGTTGGTGCTCTAAAACCCAGGAAAACAGACTGGCACTGGTGCCGGGCCAGTTGGCCGTATGGCAGGCCTGTGCAATGAATTGGTTTTGTTCTTTGTTTTCCTTGAGCAAGGTACCGGCGCGGGTATCACTCCAAAGCAATGCAGGCTCGATTGGCTGTTGGTTTTTATCCAGCATCCACAGGCCATCTCCTTGCGCACAAACACCTATGGACTTGATGTCTTCCTGTTCAAGGCCCAGGCAAAGTTCTTGCAGGCATTGGCAAACCCGTTGCCAGACATGGGCCATGCCCTGTTCGCACCAGCCCTGGTGAGATCGGGCAATAATGTTGGGAACCTGGCAGAATTTAATGGTCTGGCCGTTACTGTTATAGGCAGCGGCTTTGATTGCAGTTGTGCCTACATCTAAACCAATATGGATGCCTTTCAATCTGCCCTCCTAAACAAAAACCGCAATCATCTTCTTGTCATATGGCATAATAGTTGACA
>JAJRRJ010000165.1 GCA_024279575.1 Alphaproteobacteria bacterium
AGAATGGCGGCGCGCCTTTTTGCGGAGGCTTTCCAGGGTCTGGCAACTGTAAGGGCGGCTTTTACATCTGCTGGAGATGCCTGGGTTATTATGCCAACACTGTCTGAGGGGTCATATGGATTAGTGAGCGAAACCTTCTCTATTCCCTTTGCCCCCTTGGCGATGAGCGGGCCAACTTCAAATTGTTCTTTACGAAATGGTGTTCGGGCTTTTTCGATTTCCTCAAGATCTCTCTTGTCAGTAATGTCCCAGCCTTGGGCATTAGCGCGCGCGTTTCCATAGAGCGCAATCGGATGCAAGATTGCCGGGTTTTGTTCTTCCCCCTGATGCTTTTCAACGTCAAGAAATGGATCCTGGGCGACTTCGCTCGATGGAACAGCCTTATCGACAATCTGATTGACAAAAGAACTGTTTGCTCCATTTTCAAGCAAGCGCCGTACAAGATAGGCCAGTAAGTCCCGATGGGCTCCCACTGGCGCGTAAATGCGACAACGTGTATCATTTTCTTGTATTACAATATCATGCAGGTTTTCACCCATGCCGTGTAAACGCTGAAATTCAAAATCACGATTGGTTCCCGCCATTTGTAAAATGGCGGCAACTGTGTGGGCATTGTGGGTGGCGAATTGTGGATATACCCGATCTCGCATGCCCAGTAGTTTCCTGGCGTTGGAAATATAGGATACATCGGTTGCAGTTTTTCGTGTAAACACCGGAAAACCATTGAGGCCCAAGACCTGGGCGCGTTTGATCTCAGTGTCCCAATAGGCGCCCTTGACCAGCCGCACCATAATTTTGCGGTCGATGCGCGCCGCCAATTCATATAGCCAATCAAGCACTGGGCCAGCGTTTAGCCCATAGGCTTGCACCACGACGCCAAAACCGTCCCAGTTTTTCAGAGCCGGGTCGCTCAAAACTGCTGCTATAACCTCAAGGGAAAGCTGCAAGCGATCCGCTTCCTCAGCATCTATGTTAAGCCCCATGCCCGCAGATTTGGCGAGTAATGCCAGCGCCTGTACACGGGGCACAAGTTCCTCCATCACGCGTTCACGATTGGGCATTTCGTAACGTGGATGCAGAGCGGAAAGTTTGACTGATATGCCAGGATTTTGGCGGATATCATTATGGATGCAGGATTCGGCAATGGCACTGATCGCGGCTGAATAGGAAAGATGATACTGCCTGGCATCAGCCTCTGTTGTGGCGGCCTCCCCCAACATATCATATGAATAGGTAAAACCTTTTTCCTCATATTCACGCGCATTTTTTAAGGCGTCGCTTATGTTTTGTCCCAGTACGAATTGATGCCCCATTTCGCGCATGGCTGCGGCTACCGCTGTACGAATTACAGGTTCGCCCAGCCGTCGGGTTACCGCCCGCATTGTGCCCACAAGCCCCGCTTCGCCATTTTCTAAAACTTTGCCGGTGAGCATCAACCCCCAGGTGGAAGCGTTGACGAGGGCCGATGTGGAATGGCCCAAATGCTTGCGCCAATTGGAGGGGGCAATCTTGGCCTCAATTAACGCATCAAGCGTAATAATGTCCGGCACCCGCAACAGCGCTTCAGCCAAACACATCAATGCCACGCCCTCGTTGGTGGAAAGACCATACTCAGCCAAGAACGATTCCATCAGCCCGGGACGGGCAGAGTTGCGAATTTTTTCAACCAATTTAGCTGCGGTTATGGATATCTCCGCTCGCGCCGCATGATCCAGCTCAGCATCTGCAACCAGTTGACGCAAAACAGCGCCTTCGTCAGGTAGTGGGTTGCACTTGAAGCTTCCACTTTGGATAGTCTTTGACATTGAGGCCTCCTGAGCTGGATGTAAGCTAGCAAAAAATGACCTTGCACTTTCTCTTAAATTAGTGAATTTCTAGAGATAAACACTGTTATTTAGCTATATAGAAGCCTTATTGGAGAAAATTTGTGCAACTAAAAGAGATTGATGCTTATGATCAAGCTATCTTAGACCACCTTTCAACCAACGGTCGAGTGAGCATCACGTAGCTCTCAAAGAAGATTGGCCTTTCTAAAACACCTTGCCAGGCACGCATGAAACGGCTGGAGGCAAACGGATTTATCACCGGCTACCGCGCCATAATCAACCCGATTAAACTGGGTCTTGACCATGTGGCGTTTGTGGAAGTGAAGCTGTTGGACACCCGTGACAAGGCCCTGGCAGCCTTCAATAAAGGCGTTATGGCGATCAAGGAAATTGAACAATGCCATATGATCGCGGGAGGCTTTGACTATTTACTCAAAGTGCGCACTCAAAATATCACCGACTATCGCTATGTTATGGGCGCAAAAATCTCCACGCTGCCCCATGTTTCTATGACATCCACATTTGTTGCCATGGAGGCTATTAAGGAGGGGGGATTTAGCAAGTGAACAACAAAATCGGGGAAACTGACCTATAAACAGCGCTATTCGCAATCGTACACTCTTTGATGGATTATTGCAAAAATGTACTCTGTTTTTGCGTAAACTACAAAAACTGTACTAGAGTAAGAAAATGATCACGTAGAAACTGGATTTACGAAAATATACATTTATTTCTGTTCGGGGAAAGGTCGCTGAATTGAATTTTCGGGGTAACACCAGAGGCAATAGGATTTCGAACGCACAAAACACAACGTCCTGTGTCATTTCATTCAGGGAAGCACTCGCTTCTCCCGCCAGCGTATACATGGCTATTCAAGATATCCCGGATGGTGATGTAGATATCCAGCAGACAAAAATTTTACTGGATCACAAACAGGGCCGTTTTCAGCAGGCGATTAAAAGGTATGACAACCTGCTTACCTCAATTGGTCTTAATACGGAATTGCCTCTGATAAACCAAATTGATCAGCTGGATGAATCTTGCGCTAGCCTGCTCATTTTTGAACTGCTTTTTCTGTTAAAAACCAACGACAAACTCAGTGAAAAACGGCTTTGGGCCTATATTGATTGCGTCAGTCTTTTTGACCCGGATGACGTTATCTGTCAGGGGGCAATCTACAATCTTTTACTGGTGTTTTTCCTTAGGCAAAATAACGTTGGAGCTGCTTTTGAAATGGCAAAACTTGCTCTTAGTGCCTATCAGCGATGCGGGAGTAATTATCTTCAATTATTTGTGCATCTGCATATTGCATTTATTCATGTTTACGCTGGCCGATTAGCCGATGCGGAAATCGCGCTGGAGGAGGCTCATAAACAACTTGTTTTATGTGGCACGCCAATTTGTGAAAATGCTATGATTGAAATAACACGGCTTTGGGTGTTGGCGGAGGCTAAAAATCTTTTACCTGAACCTGATGAACTGGCCCCGTTGAGCGAAGAAATAACGTCAGGGGAGTTTTGGCCTGAAACGTTTCTCATTCTTGTGACCCTGCAATTTCGTGCTGCGATTTTGCACGGGAACAGACGTGTTCTGGAACAGCACAGCGGATATGAAGCCATGCTGCGCAGTCGAGGACTTGTTCAGTTACTGCCGGCCATGCAGTTGTTGCGACATGAATATCTGCTCGAAGAGAAAAGTGTGCCTGACAGTAAACTGTTTCATATTTCAGAACGTCAGATCGTTTTGCTGCTTCCAACCACAAATACATGGCAGTTAAATGTGGGAGAAGCGCCCCTTAACGCTCCGTTGCTGGACCGTGTTCGTGCTGTTGATTACCTGCATCAGGCCAAACAATGGCATAAGCGAGGCCGGTTCGACATTGTCATGAAGCATTTCATCAGTGCCATTCGAATAATTCAGGATCAGGGGTGGCTGTTTTTGCTGGATAGCGAATATGAGTTTATTTCAGACATTTGCAAAGAATGCAGAGCGCGCGGACGATTTGTTCAAACCGCCCGGCAATTGCAGAATACTTTGTTGGCGGGGCGGCGATTACAGAAAGAAAACACAGGTCAAAAGTCTGCATTTGGATTTACAGTATCTGAAGTAGGTATTTTGCATCGGTTGTCGGAGGCCACAAGCAACAAGGCGCTGGCGATTGATCTTGGCGTTTCAGAATCTACCATAAAATATCATTTGAAGAATATTTATCGCAAGCTTTCTGTCCATAGCCGACGCGACGCCATCGCGGCGGCGATAACAAAAGGATTGATCGCTACGGATGCCAAGGTTGGCGCTTAGATTGGTTTGTAATCATAATCCAACTTGAAGTAGCGTGGGCCTACAATTTCTAACGCTTGGGGGCTTTGCCAGATCGGGTCGCATGGCAAGCCAAGCACATTGACCGGCAACCCGTATTTAACCAATTCTGTGGTTACTGCGTCACCGGAAAAAATGTCCAGCAGAGTGATCAGGTCTGGCGTTGTCGCCAACACGTTATCCCCTTCACGGGCAATCAAAAACTCATTTTGAAATGAAAGAGTTATCTCTCGATTTATGAAATCTCCAAGGCCTTCAAGTTTAACCGTGCCGCGCGCAAAACCGCCCTCACTTACCCGGTTAACATCGCGAACCCTGCCCTGAAACAGGTGAGTTCCGTCAAATTCTTCCACCAAAGCGGCGCATGCGTTTGCCCCATGTTCGGCCATAATCTGGCCGATTCTATGGGCCTTTGTCAGGCTACCGCGAATGAGATAGTTGCGACACTGGGCTGCGGTTACCGGATAGAGGCTGACCATGGCGGCGCCGCCCATTTCAATTGTAAGGGCGCGTGCCAGTTTTTCGGCCCAGGAATTGCTGATCGTATCAAATGTAGCGCCGTTTCCTTTTTCATCCATCATCGCCATGGGTGTTGCCTGTATGCCGCCTAATGTGAAAGTCACCATTTGAAGTTCCGGGAAAGCGCGGCCCATGGCATCGCCATCCACTATTGGGAGTTGCATTTGTGCGGCGGCAATAAAGGGGATTGTTGAATTTAGCCCACCTGCCTCAATGCACAAAATAGCTGCAACCTTTTTCCCAAGGAAGCGTTCCATCATTGATATGAGCTTAGGAATTTCTTCGCCGCTGGAAAATTTTTCCAGCATAACGGTGGGCGCGCCCATCATAGCAATTGGTAAAATCAGCGCGTCATCAGGAAGCTCATCTATGTCGATGACAGCCACCGTGTTGTTACTCCCCCAGGCCTGCTGAGCCATAAGACGACCCACATAGGGGTCACCGCCGCCGCCAGACCCCAATATGGCACCACCGTCAGCAATATATTTCAGCGCCTTAAAATCAATCTTTGTGATTGCAGGATTGTTCATTTGCGTTGCTCCATTTTCAGGTCGCCAACCACGGTGACACTAATTGCAAGATTATTGCCCGGAAGATAGGACAGGGGCACATCGGACAGGCTGAGCATGCTTAAGCTTGTGATGTCAGCGCCGCGAGAAATGGCCATTTCATTCGCTTCCTGAGTGATTTGGGCAATGGCAGTTTCCCGATCAAGTTCTTCTGACAGAGAAACAACTTTGCTTACCTCTCCGGAAATTTGGGCAATGGCGGCACCAACCGCGTTGGCCAAATCATGATGGGGAGGGCGTATGACCTCCAAACCATCGACTTGCGCACCTAAAAGTACACTTCCCCCGCCCACTGCGATGACGGGCATCTGTTTGTCGCTGGTTCGCGTGCGCGCGACAGCATCGCTGATGATCTGATCCAACAGCTGTTTTAATTCATCTGCATTTTCAATTTCTGGTGCGGCATGTGTTCCCATTTTGGCGCGCCCGATTGAAACTGCCAGATCGCTCGCCGTCAGAACATCGCCGCCAAAAATATATGCGCGCTGTAATAATTCATGGCCAACGGATTCTGGACCAATTGCCAATGGTTGTTCGGGTCTGATCCTTGAGCCTCCTCCCAGCCCGATACTCAGTACATCTGGCATTGAAAAATTGGTTCGTACATCCGCCACAGTAACGGAAGTTCCGGCAAGCCGTGGAAACCCATTTATCACCTCACCGACATCGGTGGTTGTTCCGCCAATATCGACGACAAGCGCGTCCTTTATGCCAGAAAGATAGGCTGCACCGCGCATGGAATTGGTTGGGCCGCAAGCAAAAGTCAGTACGGGTAGGCGCAGAACTTCATTGGCGTCGATCAATGTGCCATCGTTACGAGTAAAAAACAGCGGGCAATCAAATCCAACGGATCCCTGCAATTTTTGAAATGCCTCCACCACCTCCTTTGCCAGAGGCTTGAGGGAAGCATTTATTATTGCTGCATTCTCGCGCTCCAAAAGACCCATTCGGCCAATGTCACAACTCAGGGAAACATCGATTTTGGGGCGCTTTTTCTGCAGTAATTTTTTGGCCTCATGTTCCATATCGTTGCGAACGGTGGCAAAAACCGAACTGATGGCAATTTGTCTGCATCCCTTTTCGAAAAGCTCATCGGCAGCTTTTAGGAGTTGTTCTTCATTCAATGGCGCGATTTCAGTTCCGTCCATCTCATAGCCACCATTCACCAGGTGGAAGGTGCCATTAATGGCTTCAACTAATTCATTTGGCCAATCGGCGAAGGGGAAAAGAGAACTTCCAGAGGGCAGGCACATACGGATCAAGCCACAATTTGCTAATCGTTTGCGTTCCACCAGAGCATTTACAAAATGGGTGGTGCCTAACATTACTGCATCCACCTGATTGGCATTTATGGATGCCCTTGCAAGAGCGCCGCGCACAGCCAGTTCCACCCCGGTATAGACATCGGGAGTTGAGGGGCTTTTTTCACCACCAAGAAATTCGTCATTTTTCATGACGACGGCATCGGTATTTGTTCCACCTACATCTATGCCAACTCTTATCATAATATGCTTCTTTCCTGCTTTCGTATTCTAGTATTTAGCTTTTTCAAAAATTGCATTATCCGGGGCGGCGTTGGGTCCAGGCGTCAATACTGACCGCAATCAATATAACAATGCCCTCAATTATCCTCTGCCAGATCGGGTCAATTTGGTTGAGATTGAATCCATTGGTCATGAAAGCTAAAAAGAATGCTGCCGTGACCGTTCGCCAAATTGCACCTTTCCCCCCCGCGATTGAGGTCCCCCCAACGATGACGGCTGTTAAAACAGCAAATACAAAACTAAAATCATCGGAGGGCTGGGCTGAAATTGAGCGCGAGGAATTTATTACCCCGGCGAGCGCGGCGGCTGCACCCAGCATCACAAAAGTCACTGCCTGAACGTGATCAACATTCACGCCGGCCAGACGTGCGGCCTCACGATTGCCACCGGTAGCATAAACATTTCGACCAAAGCGCGTTTTGGAAAGCAAAATCCAGGCAATAATTACCACCACGAGGGCAATCCAGAAAGCACTGGTAATTCCCAAAAATCTGGTACGAGCAATCTGCTGGTATATTTCTCCCTCGGGGCGCATTAATGAGCGTTCGCTAATTAAAAAACCCGCACCAAAAAACATGAATGAAGTGGCCAAAGTTCCAATGAAGGAATTTACCTTGATGCGGGTCACAATAATTCCGTTAAAGGCCCCCATAGACAGGCCGATTAATACTGCAACAGCCACGGCTAGAAACGCATTGCCGGTACTGTTTTCCACCGTCAGGGCAAAGAGCGGTGCCGCGACGAAAATTGAAGAAACCGAAACATCAAAATTTCCAGCGATAATGGCAATAGTCATAAAAGAAGCGGCAATTAAAATTGTGGATTGTTGGTCCAGAAGGTTTCGCATGTTGCGCGGCGTTGCGAAGCCATCAGTGGTAATGGCCAAGGCCAAAAACAATAGTATAGTTATAATCAGAATGCCGTAGTTGCGCGAAAAAAGCAGTATTTTATTCACTTTTAAACTCCACTGAATGCTGCTTTCATCACAGCTTTTTTTGTCAATTGTCTGCCGCTGAGTTCAGCAACAATTTGTCCGCGAGACATGACCAGCGCCCGGTGGCACATGCCTAAAATTTCTTCGATTTCAGATGAGATCAACAATACCGCTTCGCCCTTGGAAGCCATATCTGCAATAAGATCGTAAATGCTACGTTTGGCACCAATATCGACGCCACGGGTTGGCTCGTCGGCAATCAGCATTTTTGGTGCTCCCATAGCGGCCCGGGCAAAAAGAATTTTTTGCTGATTACCCCCGGAAAGTGAATCGATGTCCATATGCAATCCAGCATGTTTGACCTGGGTATTTGAGCAATATTTATTCACTTCACTTAGTTCCTGAGCTTTATTCAAGCCAAGCCAGCTTGAAAGCCTCGCCAGATATGGCAG
>JAJRRJ010000166.1 GCA_024279575.1 Alphaproteobacteria bacterium
TGGGCATCCGCATAGGAGAAAATCCTCGCCTGCAACATCTTGTCGGGGGAAAAACTAATCCCCGGCACAACATTTGAAGGCGAAAATGCTGCCTGTTCTATTTCGGCAAAGTAGTTTTCTGCGTTGCGGTTCAATTCCATTTCACCAACTTCAATCACCGGATAGTCCGCATGGGGCCAGACCTTGGTCAGATCAAAGGGATTGAAGGAGGCCTTTTCGGCCTGTTCCTCACTCATCACCTGAATCTGAAACGTCCAGCGCGGAAATTCTCCATTTTCAATGGTGCCAAACAGGGCTTCCTGGTAGGTTTCCCTGCTTTCGCCAATTATGCCAACTGATTGCGCATTGGTATAATGGGTGTGACCCTGGCGGGTTTTGAAATGAAACTTTACCCAAAAACGCTCTCCATTATCATTCCATAAAGAATAGGTGTGCGAACCATACCCGTGCATATTCATTGGCGTAACCGGCAACCCGCGATCCGACATCAATATTGTCACCTGATGCAGGCTTTCTGGGGAAAGTGACCAAAAGTCCCACATCGCCGTTGTCGAGCGCAAATTTGTTTTGGGATGACGTTTCTGGGTATGAATAAAGTCAGGGAATTTCAGGGGATCACGGACAAAAAACACCGGCGTGTTATTCCCCACCATATCCCAGTTACCCTCTTCAGTATAAAACTTCAAAGCAAACCCGCGCACATCACGTTCGGCGTCCGCTGCGCCCAACTCCCCGGCAACCGTTGAAAACCGAGCCAGCATTGGCGTTTCAGCACCTGGCTGCAAGGCCTTGGCTTTAGTGTATTTTGAAATGTCACCGGTGATTTTCAACGTGCCATAGGCACCCCATCCTTTGGCGTGCACCACCCGTTCAGGGATACGCTCCCTGTTCTGATGAGCCAGCTTTTCCAGCAACTGATAATCCTGCAATAAAACCGGGCCGCGCGCGCCTGCGGTTAAAGAATTCTGGTTATCGCCAACCGGCGCGCCAGCGCTTGTAGTCAATGTAGGTACTTTTGTCATGTCGTCCTCCTTTTGAGTTCTAAGGCCATATTAGAAACCACAAAACAATAAGTCCAATTGACTTAGCTTATATTTTTGATAAGTTTTACTTATGAAAATAATTACCCTGAAACAAATGCGCTATGTACTGGCCATTGATAAAACCGGCCATTTTGGCCGCGCAGCACAACAATGCAACGTGACCCAACCCGCACTATCCCAACAGATCAGTCAGCTTGAAGCCCTTTGTGGCACCCCCCTGTTTGAACGTGGACAAAAGCCCATTCGCCCCACCCCTTTCGGTCAGGAAATTATCAACCGGGCGACGCCTATTCTGATTGATACACAAAACCTTTCCGAGTTTGCCTTTTCCCATTCAGGCATCCCAAGCCAACCGATCAGGTTTGGCCTCATTCCAACCATCGCCCCCTATTTGCTTCCCCGAATTTTTCCACCTTTGCTTGCAAAGTTCCCCGACCCAGGATTTAACGTTCTTGAGGGGCAAACAGAAAATCTGCATCATATGCTGGATAAAGGGGATTTAGACATGGCCCTGATTGCTACCGACCCGCCAAAAAATGGTGTCGCCTTGATTTCTATTCCCCTGATTAAGGATCCCTTCGTGCTCGCAGCACATGCAGCAACAAAACTCACGCAACCGGTTCAATTGTCTGAGTTGCCTAAAGAGCAGTTATTGCTACTGGACGAGGGCCATTGTTTTCGCAACCAGACAATAGAGGCCCTTTCTTTGAAGAAAGTCAGCAACCCCGGAAATTTCGCCGCCACCTCCCTGTCAACAATTATGGCTTTTGTTGCCAACGCACAGGGGCTAACGCTTTTACCCGCAATTTCCATTGAAAAAGAAGCAGGCGACCCAAGGATTAAACTTCTTAACCTCGCCCCACCTGTGGCCAGCCGTACCTTATCCCTTGTGTTTCGAAAAAACTCACCATTCAAAACCCTGTTTGAGGACATCGCGGCAGAAATCAAACATGCAAACAAAACCAGTCCGGTTACCGCTTGATCAGTTGGTAAAATTCGCTCAAAAGATTTCTTTGGGTTTTAACATGGCACTTCTCCAGGATATTCTGCACATGCCAGCGAACAGTGCTATATTTGCGCTTGGTTTCGGCAGATATCATTTTTAGTGAATGCCCCTGCAAAAGCGCTGAAAGAATTTCAATTTCTGCTTCTGTAAGTTTGTATTTTTTGCCAAACTGCTTGATTTCTTTGTCGGGGCTTAGCAGGACAACTGAATCCACAGTTTTTACCAACGTGGCCAAATAACGCATAAAAAGCGCTAGCCGTTGTTTTTCAATATCAGAAAAATCACCATTTTCTTTATTCCGCCAGGCAACCAGAACAAGATATGAATCATCTGCCAAAACAGCTGACACAGCCAGCATATAAAAAATGCCCCTTGGAATAAAAAACTTCGTTGCAATGTCCATTCTTTCAAATTGCTCATCAGCAACAATATCGCTTCGCCTGTTTGGTTCCAAAGGGTTTAAGGAGGTATCAGGAATTTGATTTGCTTCAAATATCCGATGTTCAACATATCTATCAGCATACTCAGATTGAGTCGTTGCAATCAGTTGATCAAGCGATCGCCAAGCCAAAACTCCATCAATATCAGTGGGGCGATACAGCACAAAATCGGCCTCAAAAATCGACCGAAAATCATTAGTAAATGCCTGCCAGTCCTGCTTTGCAGCGCCCAAATACTCATCGGCACTTTCGTAGAGCTTTTCCAAAACTATCATGTCTGATTTTTACCAAAAATTTCAAATGCCCCTACAAATGCATGGCGAAATATTGCCCCATTTTACTAAGTTGCAACCAACAAAAAATACCGGGCGACATCGTCCAATGTCAAATACTGGGGTCTATACATGAAAAATATTTCAATCCGTCAAGTCACGTTAACACTTCTGACGACAACAGCCTTGATCACTGCCAGCGCATCGGCAGCAGAATTTACCGTATCAACACCAACCACAGTTCAAAATGGTGGCGCAGGGAATATTATTGATGGCGGGGATAGTCTGACAATTGAAACCGGTGGCTCAATCACCCAAAATACCTTTCCAGCCATATTCGGAACCGGGTCATTAAATACCATCACAAATGCAGGTTCAATTACCACCACTGGCAATGGCAACATCGGCATATTTATCCCTGACCAGAATACAATAGTCAATTCAGGGACAATCACCACAGATGGTGATTTTGCCCACGCTGTTTTGGTGCAGGACAATAATACGGTTCGCAACTCAGGGGAAATTGTTGTAAAATCCACAAACTCTATCGGGATTATCGGGCAAACCGGCAACACAATGACCAACAGCGGAACAATTACAACATTGAGTAGTTTCAGCACAGGCATGGCAGGTTTGAACAATAATACCATCACCAATTCAGGCACTGTTTCAATATCAGGGGAAAACGCTATTGGCATAAGCCTGCTTGGCATCAATAATACTGCACTCAATTCCGGCACCATCAATGTTAACGGGCTAAACACCTTCGGCATGGCCGCAACTGGAATTAATAACACCATCACCAATTCAGGTTCCATCATCCACAATAACGTCGGTGTTGCCATGGGAGCATGGCCCGGCGGGAACAACTTGGTGCTAAACAATTCCGGCACGATTATTACAAGCGGCGAAGCCCACGGCATACTCGCCCTAAATGACAGCACCATTAGCAATACCGGCTCCATTCTTACCAAAGGTACCCAGGGGCAGGGCATAATTGCAGGTATTGGCAACACAATTACAAACTCCGGTAAAATCATCGCCGAACAAACAGACGCAATTTTATTTACCGGCTCGGATAACCAACTGACCCTGAATGCACCCTCCTTCATTGGCGGCCGCATAAA
>JAJRRJ010000167.1 GCA_024279575.1 Alphaproteobacteria bacterium
AGTCGGCGTCCATAAAACGAATTTTTGCCTGCTTGGGGGAAAATCCGGGTTCTAGAATATTCATCTCAGTCTCATTTGCTTTTTCAGCTCTACTATCCGTCAAAACAGGCTGGTTTGTCCATCATTTGTTGCAGCTTCTGATTTTTTACGCTTGAGCTTTTCAGGCGCACCTGGTCCTCCAATAATTGTTGCATCGCGCGACCCGTCGACAAAGCCCAATGACACTTGTTCGTTGGCAGACAAGGCGCTTGCCTGACGAACAATTTTACCGTTTTTATCGGTCACCAGCGCATATCCACGTTGCAGCACATTTTTGTACCCCAAAGAATTTGCCAGTTGCCAGCGCTGTTCCATGGTCTGACGCTTAAGCAAAAGAATGCGCGATGTGGCGGGCAAAAGCCGATTTGAAAAACCGGCAACAGTTTTTGCGTGTGCATCAACCATGCGCTGAAGTGCCTGTTTTGAAAGTCGCGGTGCCGTGCGCGCCAGTTGCAGCGCCTTAGCTCGTGTGGCATTGGCCAAAGCCGCCCCCAACCGGGTCTGGGCCAAATCAAGCCTCTGGCGGGCAATGGCGACAATTTCGTCAGGCTTTGGCAGGCCGGCCCTTGCAGCACGCAGGCGATCACGGCGCGAAGTCAAAAGTCTCTGGGAGGCCCCGAACTGACGTGTGGAAAGGTCTTTGACATAGGCGATTAACTCTGCCCGGACCGGCACTGCCATTTCTGCGGCACCGGTCGGTGTTGGTGCGCGCCTGTCAGCGGCGAAATCAGCCAGCGACGTATCTGTCTCGTGTCCGATTGCTGAAATTACCGGAATGGTGCTTTCCGAGATGGCCCGCACAACCTCTTCCTCGTTAAAGCCCCAAAGGTCTTCAACGGACCCGCCCCCCCTTGCAACTATTATCAAATCCGGGCGCGCAATATCCCCCCCGGGGGGAAGCATGTTCAGTCCTTCAATGGCATTTGCAACTTCTGGGGCACAGGACGCCCCCTGCACGCGTACCGGCCAAACCACCACATGGGTGGGAAACCGATCAGCCAGCCGGTGTAATATGTCGCGAATAACTGCCCCACTTGGCGAGGTCACCACGCCAATAACCTTGGGTAAATAGGGCAGGCTTTGTTTTTTATTTTCGTCAAACAAGCCCTCGGCAGTCAGTTTTTTGCGTCTCTCTTCAAGCAACGCCATCAGGGCACCGGCCCCTGCCGGTTCCACGTTTTCTACAATTATCTGATATTTGGACTGGCCGGGAAATGTGGTGAGGCGACCGGTTGCAATCACTTCCAGTCCCTGTTCAGGTTGAAATCGCCAACGCGAAACAACCCCTTTCCAGGCAACGGCTGCCAAAACCGATTTATCATCCTTAAGATCAAAATAGACATGGCCGGAGCCGGGCCGGGACATGCGCCCCACCTCCCCGCGCACCCGCACGAAACCGAATTCCTCTTCGACCGTATTTTTTACCGCCTGGGAAAGTTGGGAAACTGTAAATTCATGCGCGTTCGTTGTTGCGTTGTTTGTGCTATTTGGGTCAGAATCCTGCATTGACTACCATTGGCCTTTTGGTCCCCCGCTCGTCAAGTCTTTCAGCTATTGTTGTAGCTCTCTTTGTTTACCCGTGTTAGAGCGGTTTCATCTTGTTGGCTATTTCTAAAGGCACCCAAAAATGAATGTGCTGTTGATTGGGTCTGGTGGGCGCGAACACGCGCTGGCGTATAAAATTCATCAGTCCCCACTTTTGTCCCGGTTGTTTATTGCCCCTGGCAACGGGGGCACCGGATCACTTGGTGAAAATGTGGCTCTGGCAGTCAACAACCATGCCGCTGTGATTGAGTTTTGTGGTGCCCAAAAAATTGATCTGGTCGTTATTGGTCCCGAGGCCCCTCTCGTGGCCGGGCTGAGTGATCAATTGCGTGAGGCCGGGTTTGATGTGTTTGGCCCCAACAAGAGAGCGGCGCAATTGGAGGGATCCAAAGCCTTCACCAAAGAACTCTGCGATGAGATGAATATTCCAACGGCAAAATATGCGCATTTCGAAACCCTTGAGCCGGCACTAACCTATGTAAAGGCCCAAGGGACACCGATTGTCATTAAGGCAGATGGGTTGGCAGCGGGCAAAGGGGTGAGCGTTGCTCTGAATTTGGGGGAAGCTGAAAACGCTCTTAAAAATTGTTTTTCAGGCAGTTTTGGCGCGGCGGGAAGTTCTGTGATTATCGAGGAATTCATGGAAGGGGAAGAGGTGAGCTTTTTTGCCATCAGTGACGGCGAAAAGTTTATTACCCTTGCCAGCGCACAGGATCATAAGCGCGCATTGGATGGGGACAAGGGCCCAAATACCGGGGGTATGGGAGCCTACTCCCCCGCCCCGGTTATGACCCCTGATCTTATTGCAAAAGTTGAGAAAGAAATCATTGCGCCAACCATTTCAGGCCTTGCACAGCGAGGCATACCATTTCACGGTGTTTTGTATGCCGGACTGATTTTGACGAAAGAGGGGCCAAAACTCATTGAATATAACGCACGATTTGGTGACCCTGAATGCCAGGTTCTGATGATGCGGTTAAAATCTGACCTGCTGGAAATATTGTTGGCCAGTGCCAGGGGTGATCTTTCCGGCATTGTTGCGCGCTGGCATGAGGACGCTGCCCTGTGCGTGGTCTTGGCAGCAAACGGTTACCCTGAATCCTATGAAACCGGCCAACTCATTGAGGGCATTGAGCGCGCGGAAAATCCGGGGGCAAAAGTCTTTCATGCAGGCACAAGATATAAAAACGAGCGCCTTTTATCAACAGGCGGACGTGTGCTGAATATCACTGCAACAGGTAAAACCATCAGCGAGGCACAACAGAGGGCCTATCTGGCGGTGAAAGAGATTGTCTGGCCAGAAGGATATTTTCGCACCGACATCGGATGGCGCGCCATCAAAGAAAAACAGACATGAGCGGGGAGCCAAAAATTGGCATTGCCCTTGGGGGTGGTGCGGCGCGCGGGTTAACCCATATTCCTTTTATAGAGGCCATGGACGAGCTGGGACTAAAACCAGCGCGGATTGCAGGCACATCAATCGGAGCGCTTTTGGGGGCGGGATGGGCTGCAGGCATTGAAGGCAAAGACCTGCGCGATTATGCCCATGAATATCTGGGGTCCATGCGCTCCATCATGGGCCGAATATGGAACACACGCATCAAAACCATTTCCTCTGTCATCAAAAATTCCATGACTATGCAATTGGATGCTTTGGAGGTTATTCGCTCCTTTATTCCTGAGGAAATGCCTGAGCAATTTGATGATCTTAAAATTCCGCTTTTTACCGTTGCCACCGACTTTAACACCTGGCATCAGGTGGTGCATCACCATGGAAATATCCGGAGCGCGGTGGCTGCCTCCATTGCCATACCAAGCATATTCAGACCGGTTGAATTTGGCGGCCGTTTGCTAGTGGATGGCAGTGTGGTTAATCCGTTGCCGCTCGATATTGCATCACGAGGCACTGATATTCTTATTGGTGTGGACGTAAACGGATCCCCCTCTGAAGAGCGCAGCAGTCAGGACCCCTCACTTATTGATGTGGGGGTCGGGTCGGCGCAAATTTTGATGCATGGTTTGATATCCCATAATCTGGCAGCATTCCCGCCAGATGTTTATGTGCGCCCCCGTATCAAGGCCGTGGGAGGTTTAGAGTTCTGGCGGGTAAAAGAAATTATTGAAAGCGGCGATAAGGACAAGGATTTGTTCAAACGCCAATTATCAAATGCAGTGGAACAATTTATCTCCGGGCGGAAAAAAAGTCCCTGAGCAGTTCCTGCGATTTTTGCGCACCAATTCCTGAAATAATTTCCGGGTGATGGTGACACGAGGGATGGGCAAAAAACTGCACACCGTTTTCAACTGCCCCTGCCTTTTTATCCTCGGCACCAAAACAAACCCTGCGAAACCGTGCATGGGCAATGGCCCCCGCGCACATGGTACACGGCTCAAGCGTTACATAAAGATCGCACTCACTTAACCGGCCACTCCCCACAATTTTCATGGCAGCGGCAATTGCCAGCATTTCCGCATGGGCTGTAGCATCATTTAGCTCACGCATGCGATTACGTACGGTAACAATCACTTTTCCCCGAAACACCACTACCGCACCCACGGGCACTTCGTCTGCCTGGCCTGCTTCGCTCGCAGCAACAAGAGCAAAGTCCATAAAGGACAAGGATTTCTCCGGGGTAATAGGTATATGTGTCATTGCTGACACGATAGCAGATGTTTTAGGGTTTGGCACAGGAGAATCAGTAATATGTCCATTCGTCGACTGCCCGAAGATCTGATCAACCGCATTGCGGCGGGGGAAGTTGTGGAGCGACCCGCCAGCGTCATTAAAGAGCTGGTGGAAAATTCCATTGATGCGGGGGCAACTCACATCAATATAGTCACGGCAAACGGGGGAAAAACCCTGATGCGAATTGTGGACAACGGGCGGGGAATGGACGCACAAGACCTGTGTCTTAGTGTGGAGCGTCATGCGCCCTCCAAACTAACGGGAGACGCGTTAGACGACATTAAATCTCTGGGGTTTCGGGGGGAGGCGCTTGCCTCCATTGGTTCGGTGGCTGAACTCAGCGTAAAAGCGCGCCCGCCCGACGCGCAATCGGGGTTGGAGCTTTGTGTCACAAACGGCAAAATTGAGGCCCCAAAACCCTCATCAATGAACATAGGCACCACTGTTGAGGTCAAAAACCTGTTCGCCAACATACCCGCCCGCCTCAAATTCCTCAAAGGAGACAGGGCAGAAACCAGCGCCATAACCGATGTGGTCAAACGGTTGGCCATGTCAAACCCCGCTATTCATTTTGTTCTTGAGGGTGCGGACCGGCAAACCAGCAACTGGCCCGGACAAACCGGACCTCATGCACAAAAATCGCGTCTGGGACAAATTCTTGGCGCTGACTTTGCCGCCAATTCAGTTCCCATCGCCAACACACGCCATGGGGTCGTAGTAAGCGGCATGGCGGGTCTGCCAACTTTTACCCGCGCCAATTCCCTGATGCAGTTTTTCTTCGTTAACGGACGCTCGGTGCGCGACAAAGTACTGATCGGGGCAGCCCGTGCCGCTTATGGGGATTTTGTTTTTCGAGGCCGTTTTCCGGTGCTTGCCCTGTTTATCAATATTAATCCGGGGGAAGTGGACGTTAATGTTCATCCGGCAAAGGCAGAACTCAGATTTCGCGATAGCGGGGGGGTTCGTTCCGCCGTAATTGCGGCCATTGGCATTGCGCTGAGCGAAGCGGGTTATCGGGCCTCCTCCCATTTAA
>JAJRRJ010000168.1 GCA_024279575.1 Alphaproteobacteria bacterium
GTCACCTGATGCATCACCGCAAGACCTTCGGCGGTTATGTCTTCAATAACTTTTTTGCGTGCCTCAAAACGATCCAGACCACGATATTCTTCGGGCACCAGATTGATCGGGGTCGCATCCTCTGGTGCATCGCCGCCCTCGGCAATGGCTTTGGCCTGTGTGGCGGCTTCATCATAGGGCAAACCATCGACCCGCATATGGCCCCTGGTGTCCATTAGTGCATAAAGCGGAATGCCGTTGCGTTTGGCCACTTCATAATCATTAAAATCGTGGGCGCCAGTGATTTTCACCGCACCTGAGCCAAAATCAGGGTCAGGATATTCATCCGTTATGATGGGGATCAGACGGCGATGCTCTTTGGGCCCCACAGGAATTTCGCAGAGTTTACCTATAATTGGCGCGTAACGTTCATCATCCGGGTGAACGGCAACGGCCCCGTCCCCCAACATGGTTTCAGGGCGGGTTGTGGCAATGGCGATATAGTCGCGCTCCTCGGTGAGCGTAACATTTCCGTCCTCGTCTTTTTCCACATAAGTATAAGTATGTCCTCCGGCCAACGGGTATTTGAAGTGCCACATATGGCCTTTGACTTCGATGTTTTCAACTTCCAGGTCGGAAATGGCGGTTTCAAAATGGGGGTCCCAGTTAACCAACCGCTTACCGCGATAAATCAGGTCTTTGTTATACATTTCAACAAAAACTTTTAGTACTGCGTCATGGAAACCGGGATCCATGGTAAAACGCTCCCGGCTCCAATCACACGAAGCCCCAATACGTTTAAGCTGATTAACAATGGTACCGCCAGATTCTTTTTTCCAGCCCCAAACGCGTTTAATAAACGCTTCGCGCCCCATATCCTGACGGGGCGGTTCCTGATTTTCCATCAGTTGACGTTCCACCACCATCTGGGTGGCAATTCCGGCGTGGTCAGTGCCGGGTTGCCACAGCGTATCGAAGCCACGCATGCGATGCCAGCGCACCAGAATGTCCTGCAATGTATTGTTGAGCGCATGGCCGATATGAAGCGAGCCGGTTACGTTTGGGGGGGGGATGACAATGGAAAAGCATTCGGCTCCCTCTTTGGCCCCTGCCCCGGCCTTGAATGCGCCGGTTTCCATCCACTTTTCATGGACTTTCAGTTCAACATCCTGCGGGATATATTTTTTTTCTAACATAACAGCTTTTGCTCACAACAAAACGGCCCGTCGGACAGACGCACCGCCAAAAATCAACTATCTAATGTAAAACCAACCTCGCGGCATGAAGTCAACCGCAAATGCACGGTGCCTAAAGCAACAAGATTGCATTTTTTATGAACCGCGGGATACCCGTTCAATTTCTTTTTCCACCATGCGCTCAACAGTTGCAGGCAGATTTTCGTCCAGCCACTCCTTGAGCATCGGGCGCAACATATCGCGCAACATGCCATCCAAAGTCATATCCCCATCACCAATGGAAAGCGCGCCAAGTTTGGAAAATGTGTGACTGACAGCAGCCGCGGTTGTAGGCTCCAGCAGTTTTTCAGCCATGTGGGTGCTGAGGTTCGGGTCGGGCATAGCTGTTGGTTCTTCTTCAACTTCAGGAGTTTCGTCCGCCTCATCAAAGGCAATGTCGTCGGCAATTACCATTTCAATTGCAGTTTCTTCTGTCGCATCTTTTGCTGCCAATGGTTCCAGGGAAGGGGTTTCCTCGGTCACCATAGCAAGTGCACTTTCGTCTTCAGTCACATCTGCCACTTCATTAAGTGCAGCAGGCTCCTCAATTATCTGAGCGGGGGAAAGTTCCAACGGCTCTTCTGTCATCATTTCTTCAGCAGCAGGCGCTTCAATAACAGCCTCCTCAATTGCGGGCGCAGCCATTTCAGGCTCCGGGGCAGGTTCTGCTAAGGGGGGGGCAGCCGGGGTGGCTTCCATCATCGCCACATCTGCAGCAACTTCCAACGCATCGGGTTCAGACGATGCCGCCTGAAGGGTGCCTGTAGAATCCGCTTCTGCAGGAACATCCTCGTCGGCGATTATCTGACGGATGGAAGACAATATTTCGTCCATCGATGGCTCTTTGCTGGCCGGTTTATTCATAGGATGCCTCTTTTATTGCCCCAAAACTCAATACTTAGTGAATGCAACTCGTTCGCCAAACATACTGCAAAGTCGGTGCTGAACCACCTGCAATGTAGCTCTATACACATAAAAAGTGATTCGTTTGAAGCAAGCATAGCTTGCGTTTGCCAAATGCAAAATGCCAAGCACCCCCTATCCACGCCTAAATTGTAAAACAAGTGTGCGTACAATCCGCTATATATCAGTGGATAGATAGGTTCCTAGTTGCCGGGTACACTGCGCAATTCAGCCCAAATGTCCTCAACGCTCTGCACATATCCCTGCCCGGTTCTGATCTGCACTGGAAGATTAAGGTCCGAAGCTGACAAACGCCCCACCGATGAAAGCAGAGAAAAGGAGGCGATCAGTTTGGAGGACTGCGCACTAATCAAAATTTCCTGAGAAGACGTCAGGTCCGAACGGGCATTCAAAACATCCAAAATCGTACGTTGGCCGACTTTTTGCTCTTCAATCACACCGTTGAGTACCAATTGCGATGAACTGGCAGCGGATTGAGCGGACTGGATTTGCGCATTGGCGTTTTGCACACCGGTCCAGGCTGAAATCACCGATTCGCGCACCTGATTGCGGGTTGCAAGCGCATCCAATTCAGATTTAATCTGGTTCAGGTTGGCCTGGCGCACGGTGGCACCCATCGCGCCACCTGCGTATATCGGAATAGACAGCGTCAGGCGAACAGACCCGGACATGCCCTGAACTCCTCCGCCAAAGCAATTGATGGCGCAAATTGAGCCAATCAGATCAAGGGTTGGCCCAAAAGCAGCAGCAGCAGCATCTGAAGCTGATTGCGCGGCCCTGATTTGTGCAAAAGCAGTCAGAATGGCAGGGTGCTGAACATCAGCAAGATTTAGAGCAGCGTCGAGTGAATTTGGAATGGAATTGCCAAAATTATAGCTCATGCCAAGATTTTGAGGCGCGTGTCCAATCCAGCGCTGATAGCCGGCCTGAGAAACCTGCAAACTGGTAATGGCGTTTTTATAGGAAGCAACACTGGAGGCAAGCCGGGCTTCGGCCTGGGAAACGTCAATGCGTGTACCCTCACCGATGTTTAACCTGTCCTTGGCTGCCTGGGACTGCGCCCGGAAAAACGCAACATTTTCTGCCCGTAACTGCACCAGTTTTGTGTCGCGCATAACATTAAAATAGGCCGACGCAGCTGACAAAAGAACGTTTTGTTCCGCGTTACGCAAGGCCTGCGTCGCAACGACTGAAAAAGCCCGCGCCTGCTCAATCTGAGCATCCGTTTTAAGATTATCAAACAACGTTTGGCGATAGCTCAACCCAAGGGTTGCAGAATCAGAATTGGTGAAAGCCCCACCGGTTACAGACCATGTGTGGGCGTATTCAACAGAACCGGCAATGGTGGGTAACTTCCCCGAACGCCGAATTGCAATATCTTCGGCTGAAGCTTTTACACTAATCAGCGCCGAGGCGATATTGGGGTTGGTGGCGTAAGCACTTGCAAGCGCCTCCTGCAATGTCTCCGCGTTTGCCACGCCGGAAGAAAAACCAAAAGCGATGGCGGTCACGCCAACCAGCAAAGCCCTTTGGCTAGCGAATAACAAATCATTTAATTTCATAACGGCGCCTCCACAATCCAAATGGGTGCCTTGCAACGCCAGCACAAGCCCCCAACGCAAAATTACCTAAATCGATATTATCCTGTGTTAATAGTGCAATTTCACACCGGCATATATGGTTACATGAGCATTACAAACCAGCCACTCACCAACAACTCAATCAGACATTAACCCATAGTTAACCCAGCGCGAGCACAGATGGAAAGTAAAAAAATCTAAATATGTGGAAAGGTTGAAAAAAAGGGGAGATATGCGCTGATTCATACAAATCGCTTTTTATCAGAATTTGAAGCGGGCTGTTCAGATCAAACGCGCAGCACCGGAAATCCTGATGGAGCTTTGCGCTTCGCTCTTCAATTCAGCTTTAATTAACGAACGCTCACCCATATCTTCACCTTGAATAATGTCAATTTCTCCCCCATGGGGCCAATTGATTTTGCGCAGATGTCCGGCAAGAGCTGCCGCCGCGGCGCCTGTGGCCGGATCCTCAAATACGCCACCTGACGCAAAGGGGTTTCGAACATTAAACAACTGCTCACTTTGTGCAAAAACCAGTGACACTGTCACCAACTCATTTTTACGCATGAAATTTCGGCCCGCATTCAGGTCATAATTCATGGCGGCAAGCTTTTTGCGCGAGTTGAGCATTAGCAACAAATGCGTTGCCCCGGCCCGAATAATGGCTGGTTGCACGCGGGATGACAAATCATCTCGTTGATAACCAAAAAGAAGCAAAGCGGCATCCACAACGTTCTTTTCAGCCGGTTGACTGGATGTAGCGGGGGACTGAAGCGCCGCGAACAGCTTTCCGTTCTTCTTGCTCCCTTGCACACTAATCGTAGTGTCTTGCAGGTTGAGCACAAAATTCCCATCGCCAAATTTTTGCGCAAGCGCTGCCCCCAGCGCAATGGTTGCATGACCGCAAAAAGGCACCTCGCTCTCAGGGGAAAAATAGCGCACACGCCAATTGCTTCCCTCCTGAGCCGCAAAAACGGTTTCAGAATACCCTACATCAGCTGCGATGCTTCGCATTTCCTCCCTTGTCGGCAACTGGTTTTCAATCACCACACCAGCTGGATTCCCGCCAACATCACCATCGGAAAACGCAGCGATTTTAAGGACCTGCAAATTCAGCACCCCTTTTTGGATGCCATATCCAAGTCCCCATCAGGCAAACCATTAAAACGAAAAGCCGGGTTTGACAGCAAATTCTGAAAGCAAAGGCAGGCTGGCGTTGAATGAAGGAAAAGCGGTCACACCGGATTTGCTTTTAACATGAAGAACAGCAGTGGCGCTATTCCCCGTGCCAACAACAGCGGCTAACCGCCCCCCAACGCGCAACTGATCGAACAGGGCTTCAGGAATTACCTCAACCGCACCTTCGATTATTATAACGTCAAACGGAGCTTCAGATGGCAGCCCCTTGTTCAGGTTGCCTTGAACCACGGCGGCGTTTGAAATATCCATTTCTGCCAAAATTGCGTTGGCCTGCTCCACAAGCCCAGCGTCAGATTCGATTGCGACGACAGAATTTGCCAATTGTGCCAAGATTGCTGTGGAATATCCGGTACCACACGCAACATCCAACACGATATCCCCGGCTTCAACTTCTGCCAATTCAATCAGTTTGGCCGTTGATGAGGGGGTGGGCATGCGCCGACTGTTGTTGCTTTGCAGAACATGTTCTTTGTCTATATAGGCAAACTCAGCTTGTTTTTGCGTCAAAAACTCCTCCCGGCGTATGGCCGAGATTGCATCGAGTACCCGTAAATCAAAAACGCCGGATGGACGAATTTGACCTTCGATCATTTCTGTACGTGCATGGGCGAAGTCGATCATATCACAGTCCTTTGTCAGGTGGCATGTTTCACTATCCCCTGCATACATAAGCTCGTTAGCCGGTTCAACCGTAATGTGGCTGACATAGCGTCTGAAAGTGCTGTTGCAGGAAAAGAACGGGCTATATTTTTAATGGGGGATAAAGATTCACCAACCGATAACCAAATTCGCATATCAGGGAAGTTGCATAAATCAGGTCTTATGCATTAAGGCTCTTGCGCATGGTATTTACCTGCACTAGACAAACCAAATTAAGAGGCCACGTGGCGGAGTGGTTACGCAGCGGATTGCAAATCCGTGTACCCCAGTTCGATTCTGGGCGTGGCCTCCAGTTTTTTATCTTCAAATGGCGTGCATACAAGCTGCCCGAGCAGTTTTTATACTTTCATGCTTTTTTGCATTTATTAGACTTGGCAAAGCGTTATAAAACCGCTACACGATGCCGACCTTAAAAAGGGTATCTGATACAGGTATTCCCCGGTAGCTCAGTTGGTAGAGCGAGCGGCTGTTAACCGCTTTGTCGCAAGTTCGAGTCTTGCCCGGGGAGCCAACTTTCACATTTGTTATAAGTTCTTGCGTCACAAATTTTCTGGATCGCGCCAATGGCGTTGCTCACTCCGGGAGGTTGCTCACTCCGGGTCGAGGCGAAAAATTGAACCGGTCAGCGAAACAGCGTAAAGTTCACCAAAGCCACCTATCCCAAAGCTGGAAAGAAACTCCACCCGGCCAAGTGTACTTGCCCATGAACGTTGCTTGGTTGCTACTCCATCTTCAAGCAAAAAGCTGGAAATTTCTCCTGTGCAAAAGTCACCGTAAAAATAATGACCTGTCAGGGTCGGGAAATTTTCTCCCCGATACACATATCCCCCTGTTACGGCACACCCGTTTGCTGTTGGATAGGTGAGAACCGGCCAGTCAAGATCTTTGATGCGGCATGCCGCATCGGCAACGCAGGTATTTCCCTCAGCCAGCGGCCAGCCAAGATTTAGACCGCTCGCCGCTTTTCCTGCGGCCACAACATGAATTTCCTCCTCTCCTGATTGACCGACATCACCAATATAGAGCTGATCCCCATCAAAGGAGAATCGCCAGGGATTTCTTACCCCATATATCCATGCCTCAGGAGCGGGGCCATCAAGGGCGGGATTGTCATCAGGGATATCATACGGGCCGCTTGTGCCCGGCCCCACCGCGATACGCACGATTGAGCCAAGTGCTGTGTCAAAATTCTGCCCGTTGGCATAGGTGTCGTTGGCTCCGCCGCCATCACCAAAACCGATATATAAATACCCGTCGGGGCCAAAGGCGACCATTCCGCCGTTATGATTGCGCGCCGGTTGTGCAATTGAATATATTTCACGCCTGGAGGCTGTATCAAATTCCCCCGTCGTATTGTCATAGCGGAATTCGTCGATAACGCTTGTCAGACTTCCTGTTGTATAGGAAACATATGCAAGGCCATTTTCAGAGAAATCCGGGTGCAGCGCCAGCCCAAGCAGCCCCGCTTCGCCTGCATGGGTAACCCGATCAATGATGTTAAGAACATCGCGCACCACCCCGTCCTGCAAAATGCTCACGATGCCATTTTGCTGCACAATAAACAGTTTAGAATCCCCCGGCGCAGAGGTGACAAATATGGGGCTTGTCAAATTCTGGGCAACTTTTGTCAATGTGGCTTTTTCAGGTGTGTTTTCTGATGCAGCCACGCCAAAAGATACAAAAACTGATAACGCAATTGCGATTTTTGGAGAAAGCACCCCATATCTGAAAAACCGAGAATTCCTGAACATTGCGATTTTTCTCCTTGTCGTGACTTGAGTCTCAAGCTGTTAAATTTAAGTGTTCAGAACGTGTCAGGCACCATAAAGTGAATTGTTCTGTGCGCCTGGTGCCCTGAAACATCCCGGTTTTCCAATTCAGCTATGCCTTTGAGCCTAAAAAACTGGGCAGGTAGTTCTTTTCCTCAGATACAAGAAATGTCTGAACCCGCTCAATAATCGGGGTGAGTTCAGCATCTGCCGGGCGCACCACAAACCAGCGCCGCATGATGGGTAAACCCTGCATATCAATAGTGGCGATGCGCCCTGATTTCAGCTCTTCAATCACAGTATGTTCGGATATCAGGGCAATGCCAAGACCAGCGATCACTGCCTGTTTAATTGTTTCATTGGTATTAAATTCTAACCAGTCATAAACGGTTCCATCCCCTATACGATCAAGGTAGCGCTCCATCAAAATGCGCGTCCCTGAGCCTAATTCCCTCTTGATAAAGGTTTCTGCCAACAGTTCTTCTCCGGAAAAATTCTTGTTATTGACCAAAGGATGATCCGGGTTTGCAATAAGAATATGGGGATGGTCCCCAAGTCCAACGGACTCCACTACAGGCTGACGGGGTGGTCGCCCCATTATCGCCAGATCCAAAGAGCGGGTTTCAAGGCCGGACAGAATGGTTTTTCGATTTCCAATAATCAACTCAATCTGAATTTCAGGCATTACTTTTTTGGCCATTGCGACCAATTGGGGGGCAAAATATTTGCCCGTACTTACAACCCCAAATGACAAAAACCCTGACTTTCCGTCGGTAAGCGCCCGCACACATTTCAAACTATGGGACAGTGCGGATTCAATGTTTTCAACGGCTTTGAGCATTACCTGTCCATGACGGGTTAAGTCGCTACTCCCGTGCTCCTTGTCTCTAATCACCAGCTTTGCCCCGACATTGTCCTCCAGCAGTTTTAGCTGCGTGGAAACTGCTGGTACTGTGAGATTTAGAAAATCGGCAGCCAGAGTTATTGAGCCGTGGCGTTTAATAGCTGCCAAAGCCCGCAATTGCTTAAGTGTGATAGCGTCAATTCTGAACATAAAAATTATTTAACATGTCTATAGTTTTTTTCAATTTATTTTTTGTTGCTGCGGGTGCAATGGTTTCCTTGAGCTTCAAACTCAGGCAGGGAGGCCAAATTGAATACACAATTGAAAATTCAGGATGTAGACGGATTGCCGCCTGCCCTTAGGCTGGTGATGTATGCCTTATGCGACGTCTCTGAAAAGCTTGCCCAAACCATTGCCGACGGCTCTCTGGCCAGTGATCTGGCGGCGGCAGTTGGAACCAATCTTGGAGGCGATGGTCAAAAGGCTCTGGATTTGATTGCAGACGAAGCCTATGCCGGGGCGCTAAAAGACACTCAGGTTCGCTGGTATGCTTCTGAAGAACAGGATGATGTGATCGAACTGAATGCGAACGGCAATCTGGCATTGGCCATTGATCCTCTGGATGGGTCCTCAAATATTGACGTGAACGTTTCCATCGGCATGATATTTTCAATTTTTGAAGCGACTGAGAATCCGCATAAAAGTTTTTTGCGACCTGCGCGCGAACAGATCGCCGGGGGGTATTTTATCTTCGGGCCGCAATGTGGACTGGTTGTCACCTTTGGCAACGGCACAATGCACTTTACAATGGACACCCGCACGCGCCAGTTTTTGCTGGTTGATGACAATGTGCGTATCCCTGAAGATTCAACTGAATATGCAATCAATGCGTCCAACTATCGGCATTGGTCCAGCCCCATCCGTGCATTTATTGATGATTGCGTTGATGGCGCTGATGGACCGCGCGCGGAAAACTTTAACATGCGCTGGGTGGCTTCCCTTGTTGCTGAAACCCACAGAATACTCACACGCGGCGGCGTTTTTTTGTACCCGGGCGACCAGCGAGAAGGATATGGCCAGGGCCGTTTGCGCATGGTCTATGAATGCGCCCCGATTGCCTTTTTGATCGAACAGGCCGGCGGCAAGGCAACCGATGCCATTGATTCCCTAATGGATCAGCAGGCACGCACGCTACATGGCCGCACTCCCTTTGTTTTTGGCTCCAAGGACAAAGTTGAAAAAATCACCGCCTATCATGACCTTCCAGAAAACGAAACGTCAGCGCTCTTCAAAAAGCGTGGACTTTTCCGTAGTTGAACGGGATTATCGCTATGAGCATCAAGCATCCAATTATTTCTGTCACCGGTTCATCTGGCGCAGGCACATCAACCGTCAAAACCACCTTTGATCAGATTTTTCGCCGGGAAAACATAAAATCTGTTTCGATCGAGGGTGATGCTTTTCATAAATATAACCGCGCTGACATGAAGCGTGAATTGGATAAGCGTTTGGCGGCGGGTGACCATTCTTTCTCCCACTTCTCCCTTGATGCAAACGAGTTGGGAGAGTTAGAGCGGGTGTTTCGTGAATATGGTCAAACCGGGGGGGGGCGTTCCCGGCTTTATGTTCATTCAGATGAAGAGGCCAAAGAGTTGGGCGTTCCTTCTGGAAATTTTACTGAGTGGGCCCCGTTTGAAAATACTTCCGATATTCTGTTTTATGAAGGGCTGCACGGTGCAGTCAAAACCGATGAAATAAAAATTGCTGACCATGCTGATCTCAAAATTGGTGTTGTGCCGGTGGTCAATCTGGAGTGGATACAAAAAATCCACAGGGACCGTACTGTTCGCGGTTATTCAACAGAAGCCGTCACCGATGTGATTTTGCGCCGCATGGATGCCTATGTGAACTGCATTATGCCGCAATTTTCCCAAACCAATATCAACTTCCAGCGTGTACCTGTGGTGGATACATCCAACCCGTTTATTGCGCGTTCCATTCCCACGCTGGATGAAAGCCTGGTGGTTATTCGGTTTGCCAGTCCCCATGGCATCGACTTCCAATATCTTACATCCATGATCGAGGGGTCATGGATGAGCCGGGCCAACTCCATTGTGGTGCCAGGCGGCAAAACTGATCTGGCAATGCAGCTGATTTTGACACCACTTATTTTGCGACTGACCGAACAATCAAGGCGTGCTTAAGGAATATCCAAATGGCTGACAATGCTCTGAACAACAACGAAAAAGATATGGCAAATGCGCTCAGGGCGCTGGCGATGGATGCTATTCAAGCGGCAAACTCCGGCCACCCCGGCATGCCCATGGGCATGGCGGATGTGACGGCGGTATTGTTCAACCGATTTATGAAAATTGACCCATCGTCCCCCCAATGGGCCGACCGGGACCGGTTCGTGTTGTCAGCCGGTCACGGCTCAATGTTGCTTTATGGCGTGCATCACTTGCTCGGATATGCAGACATGGATATGGAGCAAATTCGCAATTTTCGACAAATGGGATTTCGAACAGCCGGGCATCCTGAATACGGCCATGCTCAGGGAATTGAAACAACAACCGGTCCACTCGGACAAGGTATTTCAACCGCTGTAGGCATGGCGCTGGCCGAACGTATGCAAAATGCCAAATACGGGGATGATGTCGTTGATCACTGGACCTATGTCATCGCCGGTGACGGTTGTCTGATGGAAGGTATTTCTCACGAGGCCATTGATATGGCTGGCCACCTTGGGCTTGGACGCATGGTCGTACTATGGGATGACAATTCCATCACCATAGATGGAGCCACAAGTGTTTCCACCTCAACCGATCAAATAGCCCGCTTTGGTGCCGCTGGATGGCAGACTATTCGCGTTGACGGGCATGACAATGAAGCAATTGCAAGCGCCATTGAGGAAGCAAAGAACGATAAAACACGTCCAACCCTGATTGCCTGCAAAACCATTATTGGTTTTGGTTCCCCCAACAAACAAGGCACATCAGCAACCCATGGCGCGCCGCTGGGGGACGAGGAAATTGCTCTCACGCGCAAAGAACTTGGCTGGAAACACGCGCCCTTTAATATCCCCCGGGATGTGTATGAAGCATGGTATTCTGTTTCCGCCCGGGGCAAGGCTGCTCGACTGGCATGGGAAAAAACATGTCGTACCGCCCCAAACTCTGCTGAGTTTTTTGCCGCGCTAGATGGTTCTTCGCGCAACGGGTTAAAGGAAGCAATCAACACCTGCAAACAACAGCTAAGTGTTGAGGCACCCAAAGTTGCGACACGAAAAGCCTCGCAAATGGTGTTGGAAATTGTCAATGCAACGGTCCCCAATATGGTGGGCGGATCCGCTGACCTGACTGGCTCCAACCTGACTTTAACCTCCGGTATGAGCGGAGTTTCAAAAGACAATTATGGGGGAAACTACATCTATTACGGGGTGCGTGAACACGGGATGGCGGCGGCCATGAACGGGTTATATTTGCACGGGGGCGCCCTGCCCTATGGTGGTACATTTCTGGCGTTTGCTGATTATTGTCGCGGCTCAATCCGGCTGTCCGCACTTATGGGTATTCCGGTGACCTATGTTATGACCCATGACTCAATCGGTCTTGGGGAAGATGGGCCAACCCACCAGCCGGTAGAACAAGTAGCCAGTTTGCGCGCTATTCCCAACCTGAATGTTTTCCGCCCGGCTGACGCGGTGGAAACAGCTGAGGTCTGGGAACTGGCGGTAATGAGCGACACAACCCCTTCTGTGCTTTGCCTCTCACGTCAGGGCCTGCCCACGGTGCGCACCACGCACAGCGAAGAAAATCTCACCGCCAAAGGCGCCTATGTATTGCGTGAAGCAAA